>JBLNAN010000120.1:0-5606 GCA_050259355.1 Syntrophothermus sp.
TGTTTTACCTTCACGGATCGCCCTGCCGGTAGGACCCCGACCCTTTGGAGTATCATCCCAGGAAATTTCAAGTCCTTCGATATAGGTTTCGTCAAATCCATAAAATGCCACGGGTTTCACCGACTTTTTCTCATCATTCTGCTTGTAACCGATCCACACGAGTTCATGTCCACAGTCTTTGACAATAATTTCGCATACGTCTTTCAGAAATCTGATCTCATTACGGGCATGGATCAGCAGTTGACTGCTTTTTTGCATTGCCCGCAAAGTCCTGATCAGCCGGTGAAGATTCTGTTCGTTTCTTTTTCTTTCAGAAATATCAGTAATGAATGCAAAAAAGAACTGCGGATTACCCAGACGGTCCTTTTTCGTATTCAGCATAACTTCAATGGGAACTCTTGATCCGTCCTTTCTGATATAATCTTTTTCAAAACGCCTGGGAATACCGCTTTTCAACACTTCATTTCTCATTTGAAGTTCTGCTTCCCTGAATTCAGGAGCGGTAAGCAGACTGTTCCAGTGTTTGTTTTTTAATTCTTCCGGAGTATATCCTGTTAAATCCTCAAAAGCATGGTTTGTGAAAAGGATCTCTCCTTCAAGACTGCTGAAGGCGATGGCATGACTGGAAACTTCAATGATATTGGCCAGCAGGGCGTTTTCCCTTTCCCGTTCCAGAATTGCTTCCTCCATCCGCTTTCTCTCTGTCACGTCCATGATGGTTGTAAGGTAGTATTCTTCATTGTTGATATAAACAGAAGTCACATTTAAAATCAAATGAATAGGATTATTGCGTGAATCCAGGGTCGACGCTTCATAATTTCTTATGATTCCATCTTTCACTATTTTCTGATGAATATCGGCCAGGATTTCGGGTGACATATTGCCAAAACTAAAACCATTATGACCAATTATTTCTTCAGCCTTTAATTCCAGAAGATTTTCCAATGATTCATTGACCATGGTCACCTTCAGATCCGGTACATGGTTAAGCGCAATGGCAATGGGAGAATGCCGGAATATGGTGCTGTATCTCTCCTCGCTTTCCTTCAACGCATTTTCCATCGCCTTCCGTTCGGTAATATCACGTGTTACCACGACTGCTCCGGAGATCTCTCCTTCATTGTTAAGAATGGGGGATGCGCTGTAACTTGAAAACCATTCTTCACCGGTTTCCTTCTTTCTGACAAGATATTCCGTGTTGATGACCCGTTCACCCTTCAGTGCCCGTGAGAGTGGCCTGAGATCCTCGGGAACTATGTTTCCGTCTGCCGTATGCAATTCAAATGTCCTGAAATAATCTTCAGCAACAATAGCATTCTCATCTCTGGTAAAATGGTGGAAAGTATAAAAGGCATCATTGCAATGAACCAACCTGCCATTGGCATCCGAGATAAAGATTGAATCCATCATGCTCGAAAGGGCAGCCTGAAATTTCGATTGGCTTTCAAACAGGGCTTTCTCGGCTTTAGTCCGGTCAGTAATGTCCCTGACAGCATAAATGATATGATTTTTATTATTGAGGTTAATGATTTCAGCTGAAACCAAAATGTTCAGAATCTCCCCGTCTTTTCTGCGAATCAGGGTTTCAAAATCCGAAATTTTACCTTTCTGAGTTAGTGCTTTTATAAATGTTTCCCTGGTTTCCGGAATGATGAATGAATTCAGATCATCGGCTGTTTTTCCGATCAATTCATCCCTCTGGTATCCAAAGATTACCGTAAAACTATCATTTACATCCACGAAAATTCCTTCAGTCAATGAACTGATCGCGATTCCCACCGGATTATTTCTGAAAATCATCTGGAAACGTCCTTCGCTTTCTCGCAGGCTTTTTTCCATCTTGTTTCTTTCCGTGAGGTCCCGGTTAACAGTGATGTAGTTAGTGATTTTTCCCTGTTGATCCTTGAGAATATTGAAAGCCGACTGGAAATGGATATCGTGCCCATTTCTGTGCTTCTGCACAATTTCTTTTTCAATGCCTCCCAAAATCTCAGCAGCCTGAAGCGCCTCATCACGGTTGGTATCTACAAACCGGGTTTCGAGAACTTCAGTTCCGATCTTACCAATAATTTCCTCAGCCTTCCAGCCATAGAGGTTTTCTGCTCCTTTATTCCAGTAAGTAATTCTGAAATCTTTATCGCTTGCTATAATGGCATCCCGGATGTTTTCGAGAAGATAAGACTGGTATTCCAGTTGTTTCTTATCTTCTTTGATAGAAGTAATGTCCTGAAATTTCGCGATGACCGCTTCAATGTTTCCGTCACTATTATAAAACGGAGCAGAATAAACCAAAACAGGAATCCTCACTCCATCCGGTCTTTGAACCAGTACCTCTTCGCCATCCACAATTTCTCCGGTGCTCATGGAGCGATTGCCGGGATAGTCTTTCCAATCCATGGGTTGTGCATCAGGCCGGAGCAAGGTAATTCCTTTGATCTCATTTACCTGCAGACCCGTTACATCGGCCCCCAGGATTTTTATGGCCGCGTCGTTAACGAAAGTAAATTTTCCATGATCCTTTTCAACAATGATAATTCCCAGTGGTGATACTTTGTAGAACGTCTCGAGCCTGTGTTTCTGAAGCATTGCCTGACGGTGTGTCTCCACCAGCGCTCTTTCAGTTTCCTTTCTATGGGTTATATCGTCAAAAACAGCGATCGTTGCTTCAATGTGGCCATCCTTGCCATATAACGGAGTTGAGTTTACCGAAACAACCACCTCTGTGTCGTCGGGCCGCGAAATGATAAGTTCTTCCCCGATTATTACCTCTCCTTTCAAAAAGGTGCGGCTGGAGGGCAGTTCATCAGCCTGATAGGGAACACGATCCATCTTTAACAGTTCTAGCTTTGGATTATCAGGGCTGTTCAGACTAACAGGATCCATTCCGTACAATTTCTTCGCCTGTTCGTTGCTGAAAACAACATTGCCATCCGCGCTTTCCATGATGATGATTGCAGAAGAACTACCCTGGAGAAGCGCCTTTAGCTTGTTTCGCTCATTTTCAGCCTCAAGCAAAGATTTTTCCACCAGTTTTTCCATCTTTTTCCGCTCGGTAATATCCTGCCCGATAACAAGCGCCCCGGTCAACTGGTTATTTTCATCATATTTAAACTGAATATTCAGTAGTCCCTCGATCTGCTTACCACCTTTTCCCCTGACCTTGTACTCAACGGTTTTCTTTGGTTTATCACCCCGCCGCGCCTCCTCCAGCCTGGCAGCAAAAATTTTCTGACTTTCCGGTTCCAGCAGATCCAGGGGATTCATCGTAAAAAGCTCTTCCTGCGTGTAACCCGACAGAAGTGTCATGGCCTCATTTACCGAAGTGAATTTATTATTGATAAAATCAATTTCATAGATAGCAGTGGGAGCATATTTTATCAACTCCCTGTTCTTTTTTTCCGATTCCAGCAGTTCATTAAACAGTTTCCTGGCCTGTTGTTCACTTTCTCTTAATCGTTGTTCGTTTAATATTGTTTCGGTAATATCCTGGGAAGAACCGAGAATCTTTATGTTCTTCCCGTTTTCATCCCTGATTACCCGGGCAACCGTATAAATATGTTTTGTCCGGTTGTTGACAACGATCCGGTACCTCGATGAATACGGAGTGAAATTCTTGAGCGATTCTGCTATACCTTGTCTTACTTCCTTTCGGTCGTCGGGGTGAATAGCATTCAGAAGATTTTCCAGCGATGGTTCGGTTTCTGCCGGATCAAGCCCATAGATTTTGTAAAAATTATCAGACCAGAATATTGTATTGGTGCCAAGGTCATATTCCCAGCTGCCGATCAGCGCCAGTTTCTGTGCTTCCATCAGCATCAGCTCACTTTTCTGGAGCCTTTCTTCTTTCTGTTTTATTTCGGTCAGGTCAAGAATGAAACCAATACCTTCATTTTTTTCCTTATCTACCAAAACGGAAGAGATCATAATGGGCACTATGCCGCCGTCTTTCCGGTAGTAGGCTTTTTCATACGGATAACATTTTCCGGTTGCCCAGAATTCTTCGAATGCAAGTTTATCTCTTTCTTCATATTCAGGAAGGGTGAGGCGTGTCCAGTCCAGCCTGCCGGCTGCAAGATCTTCACCCGAGTAACCCACCATGCTCAGAAAATGATCATTTGCGAATGTAATAGGCCCTGATGAATCCCAGCGTATGATTCCCACCGGAACGTTATCCAGGAAATAATTCATCAGGTGCTCGCTTCGTACAAGCTGGTTCTCTATCTGGATCCTTTGTTCAATATCATGCCTGAGCCGCTGATTGGACTGCTCAAGTTCAAGGGTTCTTTCCCTGACCATCCAGGAGAGATGCTGTTCGTACTTTTTTATGTCGGTGATGTTGGATACAATAACGCAGGTATGACCCTCTGCCTGGTCAGAAAGAGGGCTGAAGGTGAAGAGACAGAACTCCTGTTGTTCGGCAGCTGTTACGAGACGAAACTCTCCGCTGCTCCTTTGCTGGCTGCCATCTTTTACAAGGTGGTTGAACTTTGCCAGATCTTCCTGCTCGATAAACAGCGATATCTTGCTGCCAATGATCTTTTCGTTGGCTAACCCCGTCATCGTGCTGAAACGCATATTGCTGTAGAGTATCTCCCCGGCTTCATTCAGTATTACAGCGCCTTCCTCCATTCTTTCGATAATGATGCGGTAGGGCGTTTCGGCTGAAGTAAGAGAGAAAATCCGGTCCTTTCCGTCTGTCCCGGAAATCACGATGGCGTCCACTTCCCCTTCACGGATGGCCCGCAAGGCATCTTCCGCCTCTTGAAGGCGAATCTTCAGGTCCTCATTTTCTTTAAGAAGCCGGACCTCCAGGTCAGAAAGAGGTTGTGCGTCTTTTGATTTATTTTTTCCCATCAGTTTTCTCGTGGTCGGGTGGTTTTTGTTTCAGGTCCAATCCCACCAGAACCTTATCTATATTTGACATGTCCCCGATAATTCGCCTGAGAGGGAGGGGGAGGTGTTTGATCAGGGTTGGGGCAGCAATGATCTGCTCACCGGAAGCCAGCGCCGGACGCTGGTAAAGGTCTATAACCTCGAGTATATATCTTCCGTGCAGGTGCTCCTCGCAGATTTTCCGGATATTCTCGATGGCCCTTATCGATTGGGTCGATGTTCCGGTGGTATACAACTTCAGAATATAACAGGATGATTTGTTGTCTTTTGGTGCAATTTCAAACGTTATTTCATTCTTTTCAGTTTGCTTTTTCATCATAGAAGACATTTTGCAGCGTTACATTTTCCAAGGTGGAACATCCTTTATCAGATCAAGTCCTACGAGAACCTTTTCGGTATTTGAGAGATCCCCGATGATTTTTCTTACCGGAACGGGTAATTTTCTCACCAGGGTCGGGATTGCCAGAATCTGGTCGTCTTTGCTGAGTTGAGGGTTCTCGAGCAGGTCAATTACCTCAATCCTGTATTTACCATGCAATCTCGTTTCACAGATCTTTTTTAGGTTTTCAAAAGCCTTGATACATTTCTGAGACTGACCTGCCACATAAAGCCGGAGGATCCATTCATCTCCCGGGAACTGAGTATGACCATTTGTCGATTTCGTTTTTTCCATTCGTTAAAAAATAATTCATTTAGCTTTTCGGCTCAGTGCC
>JBLNAN010000121.1:0-7981 GCA_050259355.1 Syntrophothermus sp.
TTGACCGCACTCGATCCATTGTTCGAATTAATAACCATCGGGAAGGTTTCCGTGGCTGAACTATAGGTGGACAGCAGCGAAAAAACAACCGGACAACTGATTTCCTTACTGTTCAAATCAGCGATAGCAGCGGTAAGTGTCGTGTAATCCCCTCCTGTCCCGATCGTTTTGGTTCCACAGATGGTACCCACGATGGTATAGGAATTTGGGGTGGTCGGCGGTGTAGCTGCCGCGGGAGGATTGGCGGTAAAACCAGCTGCCCCCGCCAGTGGAGATGAACCGACATTGGGGGTCGAATAAGAATCCTGGGCAACAATGTAATAGGAAATCACATCTCCCAGAACTGCACCGGCACCGAAAGTAAAGGTGTAAGTCGTTCCACTCACATACACGCCGGCTACGCTGTTCCAGGTGCCGCTGTTGATTTTCCAGTACAAACGTGGAAGTCCTGTTCCCGAGGTCGGAACACCACTGGGATCAGAAATGATCGTGGTGAGAACCCTGGCACTGGTCGAAGAGGTGTTCAGAAGTGGAGTATAGGAAATGGTGGGCGGCATAAGATCAAGAACGATCCCGCCGAACTCATCTGCTCCCATATCCGGGGCGGTGGCCGGTGAACCGGCATTGTTCGGATAACCTGCATTCGGATACCTGGGGTTATTATCAAAATCCGTGGTAATGTTCACCGGAGTGGCAACGGTGGCTCCTCCGCTTTCTACCTGGGTTGCAACCGTTGTTTGCAGGTGCAGGTTGTAAGGAGCGGTGGTCACATTGACAAAGGGCGGATTTTCCGTTACCGATACGGCATCGCGGGGACTAACTCTTAATTTGTAGGCGGCTAGGGTCTGATCAGAATTGGTTCCGTCATAGAAAATAAGATTGGATGCTCCCGGAACACCGGCATAAAAGTCATTGTTGTTGGATGCATTGCTGTAAGAGGTCAGCGTGGTAGTGCTCCTCTGGTAGGCAACAACCCTTCCGGTAGCTCCCGGAGTCGAAACATTGATGATAAGGTTGTTGATTGCCTCGAAGGTCACCGATGTGCTGGCATACATTCCTACCGCACCGAAAGTCGAACTGCTCGAAGATGCATTCAGATAAACGGTATTATTGTAAGCCCCGACAGATCCGCCGGAAACGTAAATTCCATAAATCGACGGATTGGAACTGGCGATAGGTGCCTTTAACTCACTGATGTAGTTGTTATAATAATACACATTGGTTCCGCTTGACTGGTAAACACCGTAAAGGGTACCGCTTGCAGAAGCCATGTTGATGTTGCGGATGGTATTATTGTAATTGTAACAGTTACCACCGCCATTACCATTGTACAAAGAATAAATGGTTGAATTTCCATTAAGAATATTCGTAATGGTATTATTGTAAAAATTCTTAGTGGTGGCGCTGCAGAGATTGTAGGCTACGTAAGCAGTGCTGCTTGATCCGAGGGTAATATTATTGACAACATTGCCATATTCATTAATAACGTTGCCTGAGCCACTCGTGTAAAGAACATAGTTCGTGCCTGATCCTAAAACAGACTGGATACGGCTGTTGTTCTGGATCGTGTTGTTATAAACATTCGTGGTTCCGGCCGTGGTCGGACTACTTGCGAAATACAGGTAATAGATCGAACCGGTTGCTGTCGCGGTTGCTGAACCTATTGTATTGTTGGATATGCTATTACCGTAACAGTTTGCAGTAACACCACCCGTGGTGATATACATCATGTAGAATGTACCCGAGGTTGCGTTGGGTAATGTGTTATTGATAATGCTGTTGTTATAAATATTGACGGTATTGGTTGTTCCGGAAGATCCGCCTGAAACATAAATTCCATAGAAAGAACCAGTTCCCGGGTAGTTGAGGGAAACCGTATTATTATATAGATCTATGTTAGAATTGTTGGCGGTGGAAATGTAGATGTTATAACAGGAACCTGTAGTGAAGCCAGCTGTACCTGAAATGGTGTTGTTGGCTACTTTCAGATTATTCTGATAATAGATATAGAATACATATTTGGATGTAGAACTGGGTGTAGCAGGATTTCCTACATTGATGACCGTGTTGGGGCCATCTTTACCAATTTCATTGTTCTGATCATAATTTACATAGGGAGAGGCATCTGCATAACCATACAGATAAACAGCCCCGTAGGAATTCTGGATCGTGTTGCTGTAAAATTTATTATTTGAATTTGCACCTGAAGCAGCAGTTACCGTTAGCGTCGTGGAAGATGCTGTCGTGTGGTTGGCTGAATAAAAACCATACGTTGACGTATTATCAGGACTTAAGGAAATCGTGCAGTTTTTAATCGTTATGTTCTGTGATCCCTGCGTTCCTGAAACTTTCAGCAAGGCATAACCCCATTCCATCTGCGTTGTGGCAGTTGTGTTTGCAGGACTTTCCTGAACATCAATACCATCAAACGTAATGTACTTCACACCGGCAAAGCAGATAATTGCATCCAGCGTTCCGGTACCTGTACCCGCGGTGATCTTGGGATTGGCACCTGCGCCGGATTTCTGGAAAATGACCGGATTCGTTGCAGTTGCAGTATTGGTGGTGATATAACCTGCAGTCGGGGTTGTAAAAGTCTCCGTGTACCCTGCAGTAATATTAAATGTTGCACCACCGGAGCCAATGCCGGAAGTGTTGATCGCGGCAATTGCCGAAGCAATTGTCGGATAAGTAGCGCCGGGAATTGTAAAAGTCCCTGAGATCTGGGCGGAGGCCACTCCACCCATCAAAAACGCCACTAACAATGATAGTAACAACTTTCTCATGTTTTTTGGTTTTGGTTAATAATAAATTGTTAGGGTATGCTTGTAGTTTCAGAATGCGCCAGATATGCTAAGTTCAGACAAATATATAGGTTTTTTGATTTTGAAATCAGTTTTTGAAATTATTAACATTTTTTAAGAAACATAAGATGAAAAATCAGGGTAATGCACATAAACGCCTTTCTAATATACTACAAAATCCCGTTTAATACGTGTTAGGTTGTTTATAAATATATCAAAACTTGAAAAATTAAATAATCGTGATATTTTTTTTCCCCCGATATCATTGCAGAGCGTACCTTTGCAACATGATAATCATTGATGATACAATTGTTTCGGAAGAAATCCGGGATGTCCTTTTTTGTTGTGATCTGACAAAATGCAAAGGCGCCTGTTGTATTGATGGAGATGGCGGGGCCCCGCTTGAAGAAGAAGAAATTTCCTTTCTTGAAGATCATCTTGGGGAAATAAAAAAATTTATGAGGCAGGAAGGTCTCGAAGAAGTTGAGAAAACAGGGGTATTTGACTATGATGCAGATGGGAATTTCGTGACCCCCCTGGTGAGCAGCCGTGAATGCGTTTTTGTAATTTTCGAGGAAGGGATTGCCAAATGCGCGATCGAAAAAGCCTTTGAAACAGGAACAATCCCTTTCCGGAAACCTGTTTCATGTCATCTTTATCCCATCCGGATCAGTCCGCTCAAGCATTACGATGCAGTAAATTACCACAAATGGCATATCTGCCGGAAAGCGCTGGATCTGGGTAATAAAAACAAACTCCCTCTCTACCGTTTCCTCGAAGGTCCCCTGATCCGAAAATATGGCCGTGCCTGGTACAACAAACTGTTGAAGCAGGTCGAATAGTCCACAGTCGGCAGTCCACAGTCGGCAGTCCGCAGTCCACGCAGTAAAGAGTAGTACGTTACAATTGACACATGACACATGACACATGGCACATGACACATGATCCTGGTTACTTTACTTTCTTATTGCTTCATTTATTTTTGTATTTTTGATCAAAACAGATCAAAACACAAATACAATGATTAACAAAAAAGTAGAACAAGTAATAAACGCCCAGATTACCAGGGAAGAGCAGTCTTCAAGAATTTATCTGGCAATGGCCTCCTGGTGTCAGGCCAAAGGATACCAGGGCTCGGCTGATTTTTTGTATGCCCAAACCGATGAAGAGCGAATCCACGAACTTAAATTCATACATTATCTCAACGATCGGGGAGGCTACGCTGTTCTTACAGAACTGGAGCCTCCCGTCAATCAGTTTACCTCCATTCTGGATGTTTTCACGCAAGTATTGCAGCATGAAGAAGGGATCACGGCTTCAATCAATGAATTGTACGCGGTTGCCGTTGAGGAAAAAGACTATTCAACTGCTAATTTCCTTCAGTGGTTCATTACTGAACAGATAGAGGAAGAAAGTTCTGCCCGGAATGTTCTGGATAAACTTAATCTTGCCGGAGAAGAAAAGGGTGGTTTATTTCATATCGACAAGGAACTCGCCGCGATGGCCGTTCAGAAGAAAGCCCAGATTATCGCTACCCTGCAGGGAACTAATTAATTACGAATTACGAATTATTCGCCACTCGCCACTCGCCATTCGCCATTCGCCACTATCCCTTCAGCGCCTCTGCCCCCGCAACGATCTCGAGCAGTTCATTCGTGATGGCATTCTGACGGGCCTTGTTATAAGAGATATTCAGTGCTTTGAGCAGTTCCTTGGCATTCTCGGTAGCTTTCTGCATGGCGGTCATCCTGGCGCCCTGTTCAGAAGCAAATGAATCAAGAAGTGCCTTGTATACCTGGATGCGCAAAGTTTTGGGAATGAGTTCCCGGATGATGGTTTCTTTATCCGGTTCAAAAATATAGTCTGCAACCACGGGTCTTGCCTCGTGTTTTACCGATTCAGCACCAGGTGGAACGATGGGTAGAAACTGCTCAATCACCAACCGCTGAACAGCAGCGTTCTTAAACTGGTTGTACACGATCTGTATCTTGTCAAATTCCTTGTCGGCAAACAGCTTCATCAGCCTTTCAGCAATGGGTGCAACCTGATCAAAAGTAAGCTGATCAAAGATATGATCGTGGGATTCAAGTACCTGAAATTTCCTTTTCCTGAAAAACTCGGTTCCTTTACGGCCGATCGTGACCAGGCTCAGGTTACCCCGTTCATGCTGATCGCGGTAAGTGTTGAAGATCAGTTCGGAAGTGGTTTTGATGATGGCCGAGTTGAAACCGCCGCACATTCCCCTGTTGGAAGTAACTACCACCAGAAGGATTTTTTCCTCGGGCCGTACTTTTGAATAAGCATTCTCCGTGGAGTCTTCGATGCTCGAGCTGAGATTTTGCATGATATCACGCAAACGGGCAGCATATGGCCTTAATTTAAGAATGGCATTCTGTGCCTTCCTCAGTTTCGAGGCGGCCACCATCTTCATGGCATTGGTGATCTGCTGCGTAGATTTAACCGATGCAATCCGGATCCGTACTTCCTTTAATCCAGCCATTTTTTATTTCTCCTCCCGCATCTTCGACTTATTTCTTTTCTTCGTACTTGTTAGATACTTCTTTTGCAAGCTTTTCCATTGTGGCAATGTCCTCATCCAGCAATTTACCCTCCCTGAGATTGTCAAGCACATTATGATGTCTGAGTTCCATCTGATTCAGGAAATCAGCCTCGAAACTGGCGATATGGCGAACCGGAACGTTCTTCAGCAGGTTTCTGGTTCCGCAGAAGATGATGGCAATCTGCTTCTCAACCGGCATCGGTGAATACTGTGCCTGTTTCAGGATTTCAACGTTTCGGGCTCCCTTGTCAAGTACTGCCTTGGTGGATGCATCCAGATCAGACCCGAACTTGGAAAATGCTTCCAGTTCTCTGTATTCTGCCTGGTCCAGTTTCAGAGTGCCTGCTACTTTCTTCATGGATTTGATCTGGGCATTACCTCCTACACGGGAAACGGAGATCCCCACGTTGATAGCCGGACGGATACCGCTGTTGAACAGGTTGGTTTCCAGAAAGATCTGACCATCCGTGATAGAAATAACGTTGGTCGGGATATACGCCGAAACGTCACCCGCCTGTGTTTCAATGATGGGCAGTGCCGTCAGAGAACCGCCACCTTTCACCATAGAACGGATCGAGACCGGAAGGTCATTCATATTTTTGGCAATCTCGTCGGAAGTGATGATCCTCGCGGCTCTTTCCAGCAACCGGGAGTGAAGATAAAAAACATCACCAGGGTAAGCTTCGCGTCCGGGGGGACGGCGGAGCAGCAAAGAAACTTCACGATAAGCGACAGCCTGTTTGGAGAGGTCGTCGTAAATACAAAGCGCCGACCGGCCGGTATCGCGGAAAAATTCCCCGATGGCAGCACCCGCGAAGGGAGCATAAAACTGCATGGCAGCAGGATCGGAAGCCGTGGCGGCGATAACCACCGTGTAGGGCATGGCCCCTTTTTCCTCTAACGTTTTCACGATGTTGGCAATCGTGGAACCTTTTTGTCCAATGGCTACATAAATGCAATAAACCGGATTTCCGGCTTCGTAGAACGGCTTCTGGTTGATGATGGTATCAATGGCGATGGCGGTCTTCCCGGTCTGGCGGTCGCCGATGATCAGCTCGCGTTGCCCGCGGCCGATGGGAATCATGGCATCGATAGGCTTGATACCCGTCTGCAGTGGCTGGTTAACCGGCTGGCGGAAAATAACGCCCGGGGCCTTTCTTTCCAGTGGCATTTCGTAGAGCTGCCCGGAAATCTCGCCTTTTCCATCGATGGGCTCACCAATGGTATTGATAACGCGGCCCAGCAACCCCTCACCCACATGAATAGAGGCGATGCGGCGGGTACGTTTTACAACATCCCCCTCTTTCAGGTCATGTCCCTCGCCCAGCATAACCGCACCGACATTATCTGCTTCCAGATTCAGCACGATGGCCTTCAGACCGGTTTTTTCAAATTCAACGAGTTCACCGGATTCGGCGTTGTTCAGTCCGTAGATCCTGGCAATACCATCGCCGATGGTGAGCACCGTGCCCACTTCTTCGAGTTCAGTTGCATTCTGGTATCCTGATAATTCTTTACGTAAGATCGCGGATACTTCTGCAGGCTTAATTTCTGCCATATGTTCTTTTTTCTAATGCTAAATTTTCTTTACAAAGAGATTGATCCGGGCTACATTTTTCTTGAGCTGGTTGATCTGGCTCAGGATGCTGGCATCATATTGTTTGTCTTTCCAGTTCAATACGAAACCGCCGATAAGATCTTTGTCAATTTCTTCTTCCAGCTCGATGGTCTTGCTGGTATGCTCCTTCATGATCCTGATGATCTCTTCCCGAATCTCCGTTGTAATTGGAGCAGCGGTCTTCACATGAGTGACCAGAATATTATTATAATCCTGATAAAGCTCCTGGAACGCCAGGGCAATCTCCGGAATAAATTTTTCTCTTTTTTTCCTGATAATGATCTCCAGAAAAGTGAGCGTGGTAACGCCGGTAGTTTCCCTGAATACCTCCCTGATGATCTTTATCTTCTTATCGGAATGGATGATGGGGCTTTTCAGCAGCATCATAAAATCCTTGTTTGACGATGAAATGGATGCAATTACCTGCATGTCCTTCATCACGGCCTCCAGCTCGTTTCTTTCCTTTGCAAGATCGAAAAGGGCTTTCGCGTATGGGATGGCTGTGGGTGAAATTTTCATCAGTTGAGATCGATGTTTTCAGTCAGTTCCTTAATATACTCCTGTTGTTTGGCAGGATCTGAAAGTTCCCGCTGCAGCAATTTTTTTGCAATGTCAAGAGAAATGTCGGCTATCTGGTTTTTCAGTTCGGTGAGGGCAGCCATCTTCTCGTATTCAATGCTTTCCTTGGCGCTGTTCACGATTCGGTTGGCTTCTTCCCCGGCTTTTGTTTTTGCCTCTTCAACAATCTGGTCTTTCATCTTGCGGGCCTCCATGAGGATGATGTCCCTTTCGTTTTTAGCCTCCTGAAGCAGTTTTTCATTGCTGAACTGCAGCTTTTTCATCTCGTTCTTGGCTTCTTCAGCCGACATGAGCGCGTGATGAATGGAATTCTCGCGTTCCTTGAGGGCTTTCAGGATCGGCTTCCATGCATATTTTGCCAGGATGAAAAGAATCCCGCCAAAGGCAATGGTCATCCAGATGATGAGACCCAGTCCCGGA
>JBLNAN010000122.1:0-4254 GCA_050259355.1 Syntrophothermus sp.
CCTTGCTGATCTTGAGGACATCGTGTTAGTGTTGAAAACTCCTGGATTAAAAGGTCTCAACGTGACCATTCCCTATAAAAAATCCATCATCCGGTACCTGGATGAAATGGATGATCAGGCCCGGGAAACCGGTGCCGTGAACACTATAAAAATCAGTAAACAGGATGAAAGGTTTTTCCTGAAAGGATACAATACTGATGTTGACGGATTTATTCATTCCGAAGATTTTTCAGGATATGATCATGCACTGATCCTGGGAACCGGCGGCGCTTCGTCTGCCATTCAGTACGCGTTGAAAAAGCTGAATATCCATTACAGGATTGTATCAAGAGAACCAAAACCGTATGATCATCTTCTGTATGAAGATCTGGATCAGGAAATTATGACGCGGTACAGACTGATCATTAATACGACGCCGCTGGGAATGTTTCCCGAAACCGGATTTTTCCCGGATATTCCCTACGATCTGCTCACCTCAGACCATTTTCTTTATGATCTCATTTATAATCCTGATCTAACCATGTTTTTGAAGAAAGGAATGGAAAAGGGATGCAGGATACGAAACGGGATGAAAATGCTGCATCTGCAGGCAGAATATGCCTATCGGATCTGGAATGAAGAGAATTATTCACCGCGTCAAAGCAATGAACGATAAAATATTTTGAAATTTCCAAACAAATGATTAATTTTGCACCCCATTACTGTAAATTTAACATTAAAATATCAATTACAATAGTTTAGACATGAATATTGCTCCTGAAGTAAAGAAATCAACTTTTAAAGAATTTGGGAAATCAGAATTTGATACCGGATCGACCGAAGCACAGATCGCATTGTTTACACAAAAGATCCAGCATCTTACAGAACATCTGAAGATAAATAAAAAAGACCTAGCAACCGAGCGTTCGCTGGTTATGATGGTTGGTCAGAGAAGGAAACTTCTTGATTATCTCAAAGAAAAAGAGATTGAAAGATACAGGACCATCATCAAGAAACTGAAAATACGTAAATAATTTTCGTTTACCTGTTTTCCATAAAAAGGGCAATTTAACCATTGCCTTTTTTAGTATTAGGACACATACAAACAAGAAGAAATGATAGGAATAGTAAAGAATATCAAGATGGCCGATGGACAGGAAATATCCATCGAAACGGGGAAACTGGCAAAACAGGCCGATGGATCCGTAGTTGTAAAAATGGGCAATACGATGTTGCTCGCCACGGTTGTGGCAATGAAAGAAGCGAAAGAGAATGTTGATTTCATGCCTCTTTCTGTAGAATACCGCGAAAAATATGCAGCTGCCGGTCGTTTTCCCGGTGGATTTTTTAAAAGAGAAACCCGGCCTTCTGACTATGAAGTGTTGATTGCACGTTTGGTGGACAGGGCTCTCCGTCCGCTTTTCCCTTCTGATTATCATGCCGAGGTACAGGTTGCAGTTACGCTCATCTCTGCCGACCGCAACGTTTATCCCGATGCACTGGCTTGTCTTGCAGCATCTGCAGCACTTGCAGTAAGCAATATTCCCTTCCACGGACCGATTTCTGAAGTACGGGTAGGCAGGATCAACGGGCAGTACCTGATCAATCCCACCATTTCCGATATAGCAGAAAGCGATATGGATATCATGGTTGCCGCTTCAATGGACAACATCATGATGGTAGAAGGCGAAATGAAGGAAGTTTCTGAAGAGGATATGGTCACCGCGTTGAATTTTGCGCACGAAGCCATCAAAATTCAGTGCCAGGCACAACTTGATCTGGCCCGTATGGTGGAATCAGCCAATCCAAAGAGAGAATACAGTCACGAAAACAATGACTTTTCCTACAAAGAAGAACTTCACAAAAAATATTATCAGAGACTTTACGAAATAGCCAAGCAGGGTATTGCCAATAAGCACGAGCGCCATGATGCCTTTACAGCGGTAAAGGCTGAATACATCGCAAGCATCACTCCTGAGGAAGCTGCTGAAAAACAATTCATGATCGACCGTTATTTCCACGATATTGAAAAAGATGCCGTGAGAAATGCAACGCTGGAGAACCGGACCCGTGTGGATGGCAGAAAACTGGATCAGATCCGCCCGATCTGGGCAGAAGTAGATTACCTTCCTTCAGCCCATGGCTCGGCAATTTTTACGAGAGGTGAAACACAGTCATTAACCACCGTTACCCTCGGCACCAAACTGGATGAACAGGTAATTGACGGTGCCGTGATTGAAGATAAAGTCAATTTTATCCTTCATTATAATTTCCCCTCCTTCGCGACCGGTGAAGTAAAAGCCATCCGCAGCACCAGCCGCCGAGAGATCGGTCATGGCAACCTGGCACTCAGGGCGCTGAAAAACATGCTCCCGATAGGTGAGGATAACCTGTATACCATCCGCGTTGTATCCGATATCCTTGAATCAAATGGATCATCGTCCATGGCTACCGTTTGCGCGGGAACACTGGCGCTGATGGATGCCGGAGTAAAATTACAGAAACCAGTTTCAGGCATTGCCATGGGACTTATCACCAACACGGAAACCGGGAAATATGCTGTTCTTTCCGACATTCTTGGTGACGAAGATCACCTGGGAGACATGGACTTCAAGGTTTGCGGTACCCGCGACGGTATCACGGCCTGCCAGATGGATATCAAGGTAGATGGTCTGTCTTCAAACATACTGAGGGAAGCTTTAAACCAGGCAAAGCAGGGAAGATTATTTATCCTTGACAAAATTGAAGAAACACTTTCAACACCACGTCCCGACTACAAACCATTCGTTCCCAGAATCTTCCAGATGAAGATCCCGAAAGAATTTATTGGTGCGGTTATCGGCCCCGGTGGAAAAGTAATTCAGGAAATGCAGCGTGAAACAGGAACCAAGATCGTCATCGAAGAAAAAGGCGAATTTGGTATCATCGATATCGTTGCCGATAGCATGGAAGCAAAAGATGCAGTGGTGGCCAGGATCAGAGGAATCGTTGCTGTACCTGAAATTGGGGAAGTTTACATGGGCAAAGTTAAGAACATCATGCCCTTTGGCGCATTTGTTGAAGTGCTCCCGGGACAGGATGGTCTACTGCATATCTCCGAAATTGACTGGCGAAGACTTGAGAAAGTTGAAGAGGCCCTTAAAGTGGGTGACATGGTAGAGGTAAAACTCATTGGCATGGATCCCAAAAATGGCAAAATGAAACTTTCAAGAAAAGTTCTGCTTCCGAAACCCGAAGGTAAATCCTCAGAAAAAGATAAGTAAGAGGATTTATTTCGTAACTCGTGCAACCTTTTTACCGTAAAAAAGTGATCGGAATGAATTTCTGGTCATTATAAAAATAATCTTTTCGCATGAGGCAACTTAAGATTACAAAACAAGTTACCAACAGGGAAACCGCTTCTCTCGATAAATATTTACAGGAAATCGGGAAAGTAGAGCTTATCACTGCTGATGAGGAAGTAGCACTGGCACAACGTATTAAACAAGGTGACCAGGCTGCTCTCGAAAAATTGACCAAGGCTAATCTCCGTTTCGTGGTTTCTGTTTCCAAACAGTACCAGAATCAGGGATTAAGTCTGCCCGACCTGATCAATGAAGGTAACCTGGGACTTATAAAAGCAGCCCAGCGCTTTGATGAGACCAGGGGGTTCAAATTCATCTCGTACGCTGTATGGTGGATTCGCCAGTCCATTCTTCAGGCGCTTGCCGAACAATCAAGAATCGTTCGTTTGCCGCTGAATAAGATCGGCTCCATCAACAAGATCAATAAAGCTTATGCTCAGCTTGAGCAGCTTTATGAGCGAGAGCCTAATTCGGATGAGATTGCCAACCTTCTCGAGATTTCAGAGAACGAGGTGAAGGAATCCATGAAAAATTCGGGAAGGCATGTCTCCATGGATGCCCCGCTGGTACAGGACGAGGACAACACCATGTACGATGTACTCCGGAGCGAGGAAAGCACTACCCCCGACACGGGATTGTTGTATGAATCCCTCAGGAAAGAAATCGAAAGAGCGGTTTCAACGCTTACACAGCGCGAGGCTGATGTGGTAAGACTCTATTTCGGTCTCAACGGTAGTCACCCGATGACCCTGGAAGAAATCGGTGAGAAATTTGATCTTACCCGTGAAAGGGTTCGCCAGATTAAGGAAAAGGCTATCCGCCGGCTGAAACATACCTCCAGAAGCAAAATTCTCAAAACCTATCTCGGATAAATCCCGGATATGAACCATCTTATCGCACCATCTCTCCTTTCAGCAGATTTCCTGCATCT
>JBLNAN010000123.1:0-4972 GCA_050259355.1 Syntrophothermus sp.
ATCCCGTTCTCACCATTCCTGATCACGGCATAATCAATCTGGTTACCGGTGCTCCCTTTTTCCAGCCATATGCCTTTCCACTGACCAGGCAGATCGCGGTAATACGGGTCCAGACGATCACCGCGGAACTCGACAGGGTGATCCTTTGTTCCCTGAACCTTCAGACTGGCCTGGGAAGAAACCGCCAGATATGAACTCTTGTGAAAATAAATCTTTGTTCCTTCGCGGATGAGCAATGAACCCGCCGTATCTACCCGGAGATGTCCGAATATAACATGGGGTTTAAGACTGTCCCAGGTATTGCTTCCCGAGATATCTTCATCCTTATGAAAAATGGCATCCTGCCCCCATGCAACCAGTTTTACATACTGAATATTGCCGTTGGTGGAGAAGATGAGGGAATCTGAAATAACAAGCGGCAGATTCTGATGGGTTGGATCTACAGTGACCTTTACAAAGATGAAAAGACTGTCGTTTCCCTCGATTTCAATATTATCGGCACCCGTGGAAGGCTGGCCGTCGATGTTGATCCGGAAGTTTGAATTACTGCCGCCTCCCAGCCTGACAGAAGAGATGCTGATCTTCTTTTTTTCGGTGTTGTATACCAGTAAACGATGGGTAACCGATCCTACCGTGGTAAAAACCGTATCAAAATAAACCGTATCAGTGGAAAAAGACAAGGTATGTGACGGGCTCGTATCGGCAGTTTCATTTTTCTTACAGGATAGGATGAGGAGAAAGGGCAGAAAAAGGAAAATCGGGAGAAAATATCTTGATTTACAGATCATTCAGAAAATAATTTGGAGGACGAAAGTTACAAAAAAAATGCTTTCTTGGATATAACGGAAAAAGTTTATATTATTGTACCTTTGCGCTATCGTTTATTTAGTTCAAGTACGAATAACAATTACCAAAGCGATACAATGAGTTACATCAACTTCGATAAATCTCAGCTTGTCAACCTGGAGTATTCACTTTCAAGGGAACTTCTGCGTTCCAACCGTGCGGGTTCGTACGCCAGTTCCACGATCGTGAACTGCAACACCAGGAAATACCACGGGATGCTTGTCGCGCCACAGCCGGGAATTGACAACGAGAACCACGTTCTTCTTTCCTGTATTGATGAAACGATCATTCAGCGGGAAGCTGAATTTAATCTCGGCATTCATAAATATCCGGGCGGGGTGTTTCAGCCCAAGGGACACAAGTATTTCCGGGATTTTACCACCGAGCCGATTCCGAAAATGACCTACAACGTGGGCGGGGTGATCTTTACCAAGGAGATGCTCTTTACCATGAACGAGGACAGGATGATCATCAAGTACACACTGGAAGAGGCGCATTCTCCCACCAAACTGAAACTTAAGCCTTTTCTGGCCTTCCGGTCGGTTCATGAACTCTGCCGGGAAAATATCTGGGCAGATAAAAAATATGAAAAGATCCCCAACGGTATCAGGATCAGGATGTACCAGGGATATACCGACCTGTTCATGCAGTTGTCGAAGGTGAATGAATATACGCACATTCCCTGCTGGTACTATAATATTGAATACCAGGAAGAGATGCGCAGGGGATACGATTACCAGGAAGATCTTTATGTTCCCGGGTTCTTCGAGATGGAGATAAAGAAAGGGGAGAGTATCTTTTTCTGTGCATCCACGAAAGAGATTCAACCTGGCTCCATGCGAAGAATATTCACCACGGAACTCAACCGCAGGACCCCCCGGAACAATTTTGAAAATTGCCTGGTGAATGCCGCCGAACAGTTTGTCATGCGAAACGGTAACAAAACCGATATCCTCTCCAGTTTTCCATGGTTTGGCCGGTGGGGGAGAGATGTTTTTGTTGCCGCCCCCGGGCTTCTGCTGACCAGAGGAGACCTGTCGACCTATCAAAACGTGATCGATTCGATGGTGGCCGACCAGAAGGGAGCCATGTTCCCGAGTATCGGTTCCGGGCCCGATGCGGCCTATGATTCCATTGATACCTCTTTATGGTTTTTCTGGGCATTGCAGCAATATGTAAAGGCTGGTGCTAGCCCGTTACAGGTCTGGAAGAGATACCGGAAGAACATGCTGGATGTACTGGAAGGATACAAGCAGGGTACCGTGCTTGGGATCCGGATGAACGAGACTGGTCTGTTATCGGGCGGTGAAGCGGGCAAGGCGATTACCTGGATGGATGCACTGTCGCATGGCCGGCCGGTGACGCCCAGGGTGGGTATGGCCGTAGAAGTGAACGCGTTGTGGTACAATGCCATCATGTTTGCCCTGGAACTTGCCACGGTTGCCAAAGATATTCAGTTCATCACCCGGTGGATAGATATCTCAGAACAGATCCCGGTCTCTTTTACCGAAACTTTCTGGAACAGTGATAAAGGATATCTCGCCGATTACGTGAATGGTGATTACAAGGACTGGTCGGTTCGTCCCAACATGATCTTCGTGGCGTCCATGCCCTATAGTCCTGTTGACGAAGAAATCCGCAAACAGGTGGTCAGCACGGTGCGAAGGGAACTTCTTACACCCAGAGGATTGCGTTCACTATCCCCCAAAAATCCAGCCTACAAGGGCGGATATTGCGGGGATCAGGACAGCCGGAACCTGGCCTATCACCAGGGAACCGTGTGGCCCTGGCTGCTGGGACATTTCGTGGAAGGGTACCTGCGTCTTCATGAAAAAAGCGGACTTACCTTTATCAAATCCCTGTACGAGGGATTCGAGGATGTCATGACCG
The DNA here is from genome assembly GCA_050259355.1 of Syntrophothermus sp. GTDB lineage: Bacteria > Bacteroidota > Bacteroidia > Bacteroidales > FEN-979 > FEN-979. The sequence goes on from JBLNAN010000123.1 coordinate 2,737, forward strand.
AGCATGGTATCGGCACGGTTTCCGAGATCTATGACGGTGATCCGCCGCATACGGCCAGAGGAGCGATCTCCCAGGCATGGAGCGTGGCAGAACTGTTGCGAATACATCATTTAATCAAAAAATATGAAGACATGGATTGATTCGTTATCTTAATAAGAAGGAATGAATCAGTAGTCAACTCATCCATAAAAAATAAAAAGATGCGGATTTTAATGTTCGGTTGGGAATTTCCCCCGCACATAACAGGAGGTCTGGGGACCGCCTGTTACGGTCTGGTAAAAGGACTTATCAAACACAACGCGGATGTGATGTTTGTGGTCCCCAGGGCTTACGGGGACGAGAGCGGGGAAGGGTTCCGTTTGCTGAATGCAAGTGACGTGGTGGTGGACATCACGCGGACAGAGCACCAGGAATACTGGAACAAGCTGAAATACATGGAAATTGGTTCCAACCTCATTCCCTATGTAGGCGAGGAAGAATTCCTGAACGAGATACAGAAGGATTATGTAAGGAAAGAGTCACAAACCCAGGGCGTTTTTTCAGAAAGATTCACTTTTTCCGGAAAATACGGCGTCAATCTGATGGAAGAAGTTTCCCGCTACGCGCTGGTTGCCTCGGTGATTGCCCGAAGTTATGACTATGATGTAATCCATGCGCACGACTGGCTCACCTATGCGGCCGGCATTGCTGCCAAGCAGATCAGCGGGAAGCCGCTGGTGGTGCATGTGCATGCCACGGAATTTGACCGTTCGGGTGAAAACGTGAACCAGAACGTTTTCGAGATGGAGCAGAAAGGGATGGAATATGCCGACCTTGTCATCACGGTCAGCAACCTCACCCGGCAGATCGTGATCGAGCGTTACGGGATATCTGCCGACAAGGTCATTACCGTTCACAATGCCGTGGAACCCGTAGAGCATCATGACCGGGAGGAAGTTTCAAAGCACCTGAAAGAAAAGGTGGTTACCTTTCTTGGAAGGGTCACATTCCAGAAAGGGCCGGATTATTTTATCGAGGCCGCGCACAAGGTTTTGCAGCGGGATCCGAATGTACGGTTCGTGATGGCTGGTTCCGGGGATCTGCTGAACAAGATGATACGGCGGGTCGCCCAGTTGCACATGGCAACCAATTTTCATTTTACCGGTTTCCTGGCAGGCCAGGAGGTGGATAAGATGTTTGCCCTGAGTGATGTTTACGTGATGCCTTCCGTTTCAGAGCCCTTTGGCATTTCCCCGCTGGAAGCGATGCGATCCAACGTGCCGGTGGTGATTTCCAAGCAGTCGGGGGTGGCAGAAGTACTGAAACACGCGCTGAAAGTTGATTTTTGGGATATTGATGCCCTTGCCGATGCAATCTACGGACTGCTGCATTATGAGGGGCTTAAGAAGATGTTTTTTAAATACGGTAAAGATGAGGTCGACAACCTGAAATGGGATAATGCCGCCAAGAAGGTCCTCGAGGTATATACCAAAGCAGTCAATCTTTAATAAGGAATTGTAAGAAGAAATTAACTGAATTATGCGTTCCATCTGTTTATATTTCCAGGTTCACCAGCCCTTCCGGTTACGGACCTACAGGTTTTTCAACATCGGAGAAGATCATCAGTACTATGATGAATATCAGAACCGGCATATCATCCGGAGGGTGGCAGAAAAGTGCTACATCCCGGCCAACAAAATGATGCTGGATCTTATCCATCAGTTTGGAAATGAGTTTAAAATCGTTTTCTCCATTTCCGGTACCGCGCTTGACCAACTCAGGCAGTACGCCCCGGAGGTGATCCAGGGATTTCGTCAGCTTGCCAATACCGGCTGTGTCGAATTTCTTGCCGAACCCTACGCGCATTCCATTGCTTCCCAGGGTAACCGGGAGGAATTCATGCGCCAGGTTGATCAACACAGGAAAGAAATTGAAAAACTATTCGGCGTAAAGCCCACCACGTTCAGGAATTCAGAGATGATTTTTTCGGATGATATCGCCGGCATGGTGGCAGAGATGGGTTTCAACACGATGATCACCGAAGGTGCAAAACATATCCTGGGCTGGAAAAGTCCGAATTACCTTTACGCCAGCACCGTGGTACCCAAACTCAAGATCCTGCTCCGAAATTTCCGGCTGAGTGATGACATTGCCTTCCGCTTTTCTGACCGGTCATGGCCGGAATGGCCGGTGACCACCGAGAAATTCACCGGGTGGCTCAATGGAATCGACCCGAAGGAAGAGGTAGTCAATGTAT
>JBLNAN010000124.1:0-3402 GCA_050259355.1 Syntrophothermus sp.
TGAGCAGACAAACGACGATAGCAAAGAATGCAACACCTTCGACCAGAGCGGCTGCAATGATCATATTGGAACGGATGTCGCCCAGTGCTTCCGGCTGGCGTGCGATGGATTCAAGCGCGCCTTTACCAATCTGACCAATACCGATACCGGCACCGATCGCTGCGATACCAGCTCCAAAACCGGCACCCATCTTGGCAAAAGGAGCAAAATCATTCGCTACCTGCAAAAGAATCGCTAAAAGACTCATAATTGTTGTTGTTGATTAGTGAAAACTGATGTTTATATTAACCTAAAATTATACTTCTGCATGATGTTCCGGTTCTGCCAGTGCAAGACCAAAATACAGCGCCGAAAGTAACGTGAATACATATGCCTGGATAAATGCAACCAGCAACTCCAGCAAATCCATGAAGATCATGAACAAAACGGTTGGTATACCTACCCCTATTCCCAAACCGGTCGACATTTGACCGAAAATAAAAATGATGCTGATAAATCCGAGGATGATAATATGTCCCGCGGTCATGTTGGCAAAGAGTCGCACCATGAGTACAAACGGCTTGGTGATCACACCCATGAGCTCAACAATGGGCATCAGCGGAAGCGGCAGTTTCAGCCACCAGGGAACGCCGGGCGTGTTGATAATGTCTATCCAGTAATGCCGGTTCGCGCTGAAAGTGGTGATAATAAATGTAAAGACCGCCATCACCCCTGTTACGGCGATATTGCCGGTAACATTCGCCCCGCCCGGAAAGAAGGGAACAATCCCGAGAAGGTTATTGAAAAAGATGAAAAAGAAGATCGTGAGCAGGTAAGGAAGATATTTTTCATAATTTTTCACCCCGATCGAACTTTTGGCAACATCGTCGCGGATGAAGATGATCAGCGGTTCGAGCAGATTCTGCAAACCCGTGGGCGCGGTGTTGGGATTGCGTGTATATCTTCGGGCTACAGAAACGAATATCATGATCAGAAGGAATCCGCTGATGAAAATGGCCAGCACGGTTTTGGTGATGGATACATCAAAGATCCTTGATCCTTCTTTACCTGTCCGGGCTTCTGCAACCGTTATGATCTTGCCTTTGTTTGCCCCTTCACGGGCAATGGTAAAGCCTTCCCAGGAACGGGTCTCGTTATGAAAACGGTTGGAAAGAAAAGCATGAAACTTCCCCTCATGAAAAAGTAAAACAGGAAGGGGGATGGTAAGATGAAAATGACCAATTTCCAGAATATGCCACTCGTAGGAATCCACCACGTGCTCGACAATCATTTCGCCGGGCTTGAATTTATCTTCCCCGGGTTCAGGAATTTTATGCGAAAAAGCAGTAGAATCGGCGGTGCCGTAATGCACATCTCCCTGAACATGAGCATACAAGGGCATTCTCAAAAATACCAGCAGGGCAAACAGCGGAAGCAATCGTACCAGGTTTCCCGAAAATTTTCTATTCAATTGGTCACAATTTTGATCAACCGCGAAGATATAAAAAATTAATTTTTCCCGCCCTGGTTATTCAACCATAAAACCATGTACTGATCAATTCCGGAATAAATCCTCACGGACCCGTAATCTTTCCAGTTTTCTGCTGAAATCCAGTAGTAATCCGGCAGCAGATCATGAAAAACAACTACTCCTTTATCGGTCGACATAACCGTTTTGATATACACGTGATTCTGAAGGTCAGAAAGGGTTTTGGCAATATTTACATTGATATAGGGGACGTAACCACCCGTTTGATCCATCACCACGACCGACAATGATCCTGTTGTTGCCTTATCCTCTGAACATCCCGTGATAAAAAAAGTTCCAGCTAAAAGGGAAAACAGAACCATCAATGAAAATCTTTTCATAATTTTTTTTTAAATTGACTGAAACAAAAATTGTTCCCCGTGCAAATATACATATTATACGTTATGTAACCTTGAACGGGTTTTGACGTCTGATCCATTTATAAGAAATCATTCTGGTTTTTTAGTACATTTGAATGTTTTTTAAACGATCTGCTACCAATAACCCAACTTACTCATATGTTGACAAGTATGAAAATGAAACTCCTCCTGTTGGTCTCTTTTCTTTTTATTTCTGTTATAATCCAGGCTCAAAAAGTATGGACACTGGAAGATTGTGTCAATTACGCCCTGGAGAATAATCTGGACATAAAAAAACAGGTACTGACGGTTGAAAATAACAAACGGCAGTTGCTTCAGAGCAAACTGGGTATGTTACCTGATTTCAATGCCAATGCCACCAATGTCTGGAATTTTGGACAGACCATCGACATGTACACGAACACTTTTGCCAATACCACGGTTCGCTCCAACAACTTTTACCTTCAGAGCAACATGGTGCTTTTCAATGGTCTGAGCAAGTTCAACACGGTAAAACAGAACCAGATCGAGCTTATGGCCAGCCGGTATGACTTGGATGTGATTAAAAACAATATCGCCCTCTCTGTTGCAGGATATTATCTGGATATTCTTTTCAACCAGGAGATCTTCAACGTGGCTCAGCAGCAACTGGAAATTACGAAGGACCAGGTTTCAAGGACCGGGAAAAGGGTTGAGGCAGGCTCCGCCGCCCGGGGTGATCTGCTTAATGTGCAGGCGCAGCAGGCCACGGAAGAACTTGCCATGGTAGATGCTGAAAATAAACTGGCCATTTCAAACCTGGCCATTCAGCAACTGATCGATATTCCGTATTCCAGAGATTTCAGGATTGAAAAACCCGTTCTGAAAGAGGTGGGAACCCGTGAACTGACGACTGCCTCTGTGGTGTATGAGCACGCGCTGAACAACCGGCCGGAAATCAAAAGTGCCGACCTCAGGGTGCGCAGCGCCGAAAAAAGCCTTGCCATCACCCGGGGTTATCTCTACCCTTCCTTTTCTTTTGGCGGATCATGGGGCACGGGCTATTCCGGGGCCAGCCAGGAAGTTGATCCAAACGTGAATCCAACGCTCAACCTGATGCCCATTGGAATTACCCAGGCCTCCAGGGATACCGTTTATGGGTACAGCTGGCTGAACCAGTACCGCGTAAAATCCTTCAACGATCAGCTGACCGACAACCAGAACAAATCCATCGGTTTTTATCTCCAGATCCCGATCTTCAACGGGTGGCAGAGCAGAACCAACATCGCGAAAGCGAAAATAAGGAGAAGCCAGGCAGAACTGGATCTAGAGATCCAGAAAAGAACGCTCCGGAATACCATCGAACAATCTTACGCGGATGCAGTTTCAGCTTTAAAAAGATACAACGCTTCGCTCCAGAAGGTAACTGCCCAGGAAGAATCATTTAAATACACGGAACAAAAATACGAAGTGGGGATGCTGACTGCCTTCGATTTCAACAACAATAAAAAGGATCTTGCCAAGGCACAGTCAGACCTGCTTCAGGCAAAATATGAT
>JBLNAN010000125.1:0-3741 GCA_050259355.1 Syntrophothermus sp.
GATCAGGTGAGGATGATTGGGATGTAAAAAATGAAAAATGATAAGTGAAAAATAAAAAAGGAAAAAGAAGAATAATGGGGTGTTAAAATTGAGAGGGTGAATTGAATGTATCTTTGTTGAAGAAATCTTCATTTATCATGGAAACGGCAAGAAGCAAATACCTGGGTCAACTGAGAACGGAATCTGAACATGTTAAGTCAGGAACAAAAATCATTACAGATGCTCCTCCCGACAATCATGGGAAAGGGGAAGCCTTCTCTCCTACCGACCTGCTTGCGACTTCACTCGGTGTTTGCATGATCACCATTATAGGGATCAATGCAGAAAAGAATGGCTGGAGCATAGACGGCGCTGAATGGAAAGTGACCAAGATCATGGCGGATAATCCCAGGAGGGTTTCAGAAATAATCGTGGAACTCACCTTTAAAGGTGAATATACCGATCAGCAGAAAAGATTGATAGAATACACCACAAAAAATTGTCCGGTTGCCCTGAGCCTGCATCCTGACCTTAAACAGACCATTGTTATTAGTTATCAATAGTGAGTGGTGAATGGTGAATGATTAATCGTGAATCGTGAATCGTGAATCGCGAGTCACAGTGTCTGAAACTCTATAACCGGATATCCCTTTTGTCCGGAGCTGTTATAGAAGCCCACGAACCGCAGCTTGTAAAAATAACCGGCTTTATCCCTGATAATATAATTCAAACCCGGCAGCACGGTGTAACCACCAGAACTGAAACTGTAGGTTTTCCACTCATATCCTATGACATCAAGATTTGGTTTCAGTGTAAGGCTTTTTGCAAATTCCAGATTAATATCTGCAAAAGAATGCGTGCTGTCAACCGTGGCCGAAACGCCGGAACGATTCAATAGCACTCCGGTAACCAGGTACGGGTAAGCAGCACCTTTGTCAGTGAAAAGCAAGGAAGTGTACTGGGTAAATAAAATATCCCACGATCCTTCCGGGGGTTCCGGATGTTGAACGGAACCTGATCCTGACAGAGAATACCAGACAAAATTGACCAAAGGATCACGTGTTACAGATGCGCTCACGGGATTTGATCCGTTTATTTTGGCCCATCGGAAATAATAGGTGCCATTTTTCAAGCTATCAATCATCAGCTGCATCAGTCCAAGCGAATTACCCACCTCGTCCATCCCCCGGTTGATGAGGTACAGATGTCCGTTCGAGACCGTATCGCCCTGAACAACATCGAACCATCGGCCCAGCGCAAGAGAATCAGGGTCGCCACTGGATTTATCAAATTTCCAGTGTACACCTGTTGTATCATACGAACCCCCAAAAGGTTGCGCACCTATATCAGCAGCCTTCATGAAATCAGCCGTATTTAAAATAATCTGCCATCCGCCAGACCTGCTGTCAAAACCAAAATCTGTTGATGTTTTGACTACCCGGGAACGAACGGCGCTGTCAGAAAGATCAAAATATACCTGATAGAGATAATTCTCAGTCATTCCAATGGTGTCGGTGTGAACGTTACCCCTGGGATGACGGGGAATGGCTTCATCTTCCTTGAAACAGGAAGTAACCAGCATCAATATCATCAATGCATCGCAAAGAAGGATGATTTTCCTGATCATTTATATTGGTTGAAATTAAAAGCCAGTCCAATAAAAAAACTCCGGCCATACAGTATACTCGTCGTTCCATCTCCCCCACCACTATGCGCACCCCCTGTTTCTCCGGTGGATGGTACCGACTTTACATTAAAAATATTTTTCACACCGGCACTGACTTTTAACCGGCTTTTCCAGAATCCTTTCAAAAGTGTTAAATCAAGCGTGTTGTAGGGATCAATGGTATAATAGGCAGTTGACTCTTCAAGTGCTACCACATTGGTTGACTTTCCCGAATGCTTGTAAAATCCTGAAATAGTAAAATCAGGTTTGTTGAACCGGTAGGAAGCATTAAGGGTGTAATCAGTGGAAAAAATAAAATCCTGGTTGACCATTTCTTCCCCCACCGAACCTCTTTTACCGGTAGTGGAAATACCAGCCTGCAAACGCAGGGCCGGGTATAAATTAACCGTTGCGGAACCTTCAACCCCCGTGGTCTGGAACTGGTTGATGTTGATGTAGGTGTAGGAAGTTATCCCCGCTCCGGTGGAAGCTAGTTCAATATGATTCTGGATGGCATTGAAAAATCCGGTCAGACTAAAGGAATAGGCCGTTGAATTCCTCTCGGCCCCATAGGTCAGGTTTAAATTAACATTATGTGATTGCTCGGCCTTCAGATCAGGATTTCCTTGTATATCATGGTTGACATCAACGAAGTTCATGTACAGCTGTTTGATATCGGGAGCCCTGAACCCCCGGGCATAGGAAAACCTGACGGAGGTCCTGGGAAATGGTTCATAGCGGATACTGAGCGCATAAACCAGTGGTGCCGGATATTTCGTGTTGTAAATAAACCTTGCCCCCGGCTGCACGGAAATTTTTTTCCATGGTTCCCATTTCAGGCTCAGAAATCCGGCATAATCACCAATTTGCTGATGATTGTCGGCGATCCGCTTTCCACTTGCTTTTTCCACGTCCACATCAATCCCCGTCTGATAATTAAAATTTCTTGTACTGTCGTTCCGGGAATAGGTCGCCCTGCCAATCAGGGAACGGATTCCGGTCGTGTCATGATCGGCAAAAGAGGTGGATTCAACTTGTTGCAGCGTGGTCATATCCATGCTGTAGGTCTGCTTTTTCCTGTCGTACGCTGAGTAGGAAAGTACACCGTTAATATAGTGCTGATGCGATAAATGCCAGGAATAATCAGCTCTTCCGGAATATCTTATGGTTGAATAATAATGATCAATTGCCGTTTCATAGTAGGCCGGCAACAACGGACCTTTATCCTGAAGAAGCTCATTAAAATAATCACCGCCAATTTTCAACTTCATATTCCGGGGTGAGTAAAGGTAATACCCGTCAAAAAAATACTGGCGCGTAGGTTTGAAAGTCATGGCACGACTTGTATCATGATAGTTGAAGCCGTCAAAGAAATTTCGCCCTCCATCCAGGCTGTATCCATGTTTTCCAACATTTCCTGAAACCGAGGCAGCAAAGTTGTACTGACCAACGGTTTCATAAAGGGTGTTAATACCCGAACTGAAAGTGGTTGATGAATTTTCACGGGAAATCAGGTTGATAGCACCGGCAAGCGCATTGCTTCCATAGATCACCGACATCGGGCCCTCGATAACTTCCACGTGATCAATATTATGAAGATTCAACTGGCTCAGGTCAAAATTCCCGTTCATCCTCCCGATCATCGGAACGCCATCCAACAGGATCTTAATATTCTCTCCGGAAAGTCCCTGCATCTCCAGGCTGCTTCCGAGTACACCGTTTGACTGAACTTTCAGATTGGTTTCACTTCTCAGAAGATCAGTAAGATTGGTGGCAGCCTTCGCCTCTATCTGACGATGACTGATGACATCAATTTTATAGATGGAACGATCAGCTTTTTCGGGAGCATACTGTGCCGTGACAACCACTTCCTGCATATTCAGGATTCCTGGTTTCAGCGCGATTTTCACCGACTGTCCGGGCTCGATTACATCATCGTAGGTGGTATATCCTACATAAGAAATGATTATTCTTGATTTTTCTGTAACAGGATTTATACAGGTGCCTTCGATAGAAGTTAAGGCGTATCTGGGTGTTTTGTGGATCAATCCCTCAAAACAAACATGTGCAAAAGAAACGGGTTCTTTACTCTTCAG
>JBLNAN010000126.1:0-3126 GCA_050259355.1 Syntrophothermus sp.
ATCGTACAAATGATCGAAGCGGGTGCGATTTAACGTCATATTTTAAAGGGAAACATTATTTTTGTAGATCTTTTCATTTTCCCTGATGAAACTATCCATAGTAATTGTAAACTACAACGTAAAATATTTTCTCGAACAGTGCCTCTATTCGGTTTCAAAAGCCTGTGAGGGACTGGATTCGGAAGTTTTTGTTGTGGATAATAATTCGGTTGACGGATCAACCCGTATGGTCAGGGAAAAATTTCCCGAGGTCATTCTGATCGAGAACAAGGACAACAAAGGATTTTCACGGGCGAACAATCAGGCAATCCGTAAGGCAAAGGGAGAATATGTTCTTCTTCTCAATCCCGACACGCTGGTTGAGGATGATACCCTTAAAAAATCAATTCATTTCATGGACAAGCATCCTGATGCGGGAGGGCTGGGCCTTAAAATGCTTGATGGGAAAGGTAAATTTCTTCCTGAATCGAAAAGAGGTCTCCCCACCCCTGCTGTTGCCTTTTTCAAAGTTTTCGGCTTATCGTCGGTTTTTCCGAAATCGAAAATATTCGGAAGATATCATCTTGGTTTTTTGGATAAGGATAAGATCCACCAGGTGGACATTCTCTCGGGAGCTTTCATGTTGCTGCGCCGTTCGGTACTTGAAAAGACCGGGTTGCTGGACGAAACATTTTTCATGTACGGGGAAGACATTGATCTCAGTTACCGGATTACCCAGGCAGGTTATAAAAACTATTATTTTCCGGAAGCAAGGATCATCCATTACAAAGGAGAGAGCACCAAGAAAAGCAGCATGAACTATGTTTTCATGTTCTATACCGCGATGATCATCTTTGCGAAGAAACATTATTCACAAAAAAATGCCAGGAGCTTTTCTTCACTGATCAATTTCGCAATTTATTTCAGAGCATTTATTTCCATCCTGACACGTTTTTTTAACAGGATCAGTTTACCCCTGCTTGATACCATCCTCCTCTACACCGGCATCTATTTCATAAAAAATTACTGGGAAAAAACAATCATTTTCCCTGAAGGAGGTCATTACCCGCCAGAATTCCTGCTGATTGCTGTACCGGTGTACATTCTCATCTGGCTTACGTGCGTATATCTCTCCGGTGGGTATGACAAACCCGTGAGGTTGCTGAAGATCTTCCAGGGCATGATAGCAGGAACCCTGCTGATTCTTATATTTTACAGTCTGCTCAGTGAAAACTACCGTTTTTCCAGGGCACTGATCCTGCTGGGTGCGGGCTGGGGACTTTTCAGCATGATAGGGATAAGGTGGTTCCTTCACCTGATGAACTTTAAGAATTTCCGGATAGGATCAGAAAAAAACCGCCGCTTTGTCATTGTCGGTGAAAAGGAAGAAGCCGAACGTGTTTCAGGCCTGTTGCAGCAAACCGTTATCAATCCTTCTTTTATCGGACTCGTCAGTTTTCATCCTCACAAAGCCAATACCAATGGTTTCATCGGCAATCTCAACCAGATCAAGGAAATTATCACTATCCACAAGATTGATGAAGTAATATTCTGTGCCAAAGATGTACCTGCACAAATGATCATCGACAAGATGTCGGAACTGAAGGACCGGCTGGTAGATTATAAGATTGCCCCGCCTGAAAGCCTTTCCATCATTGGAAGCAATTCAATCAATACCTCCGGTGATCTTTATGTGATTGACATTAATTCCATTACGAAAATATCCAACCGCAGGAACAAGCGCTTGCTGGATATGCTCATCAGCATCACGCTGCTTATTTTGTCTCCCGTCTGTATGTTCCTGGTAAAAAAGCCATTTGGGATGGTTCGAAACATTCTCAGTATCCTAATCGGAAGAAAATCCTTTGTTGGATACAGTGTCTCTTCTGATTCAGATCACCAGCATCTTCCCGAAATAAGAAAAGGAGTGCTGAATCCGGTTGATGCTTTCGGAACCGGGAAAAAGATACCCGGTGATGCCGCCTCAAGGCTTAACATGATGTATGCCCGGGATTACAAGGTTACCAATGATCTCACGATCATCATCAAAGGATTCCGGAACATCGGCAGATACTGACCGGAGAAAAATTCAATTTTTAATTTATCTTTGTATAGCAGTCACGGTTGATGATGCAGGTGAAAAGTTAAGACTGCAGAAAAACTCAATCCTAATTGAACGATGTCGAAATTTGATATACAACTGCCCAAATTGGGCGAAAGCATAATAGAGGCTACCATTACCAAATGGTTGAAGAAAGAAGGCGATAATATTCAGGAAGATGAATCCCTCGCAGAAATAGCAACGGATAAAGTTGATTCAGAAATTCCTTCACCTGTTGCCGGAATTATTTCCAAAATTCTGTTTAAGGAAGGTGATATTGTTCCGGTTGGTACCGTGATCGCGGTGATCGAAGAAGAAGGTGACGGAACCGCTGATGCTGGTGAAACTGCAGAACCGGCACCCCAGGCCAAGGAGGCCAAGGAGGCAAAGTCTGGTATTACCATTGATCCTGAAACCAGTAAGGAAAAAGCTGAAGGAAGTTCCACCATTCCAACCCGTACAGAGACTGCTGAAAAATCAAAATCTGCCGAAACCAGAAGTGACCGGTTTTATTCACCCCTGGTTAAGCAGATTGCGAAACAGGAAAATATTTCGATGGAGGAACTGGATGCTATTCCCGGAACCGGTATGGATGGACGTTTGACAAAGAATGACCTTTTGGAATATCTGAAAACCAGGAAACAGCCAGCAACTGCCAAAACGAGGACCACGGCACAGGAAGTTCCGCGCCAGCAGGCACCTCCCGTTCAGGTGACCGGTGATGACCAGGTGATCGAAATGGATCGGATAAGACAGCTGATATCAGCACATATGGTTAGATCCGTGGCTACTTCCGCACATGTGAGCTCATTTGTTGAAGCGGATATGACCAATGCCGTACAATGGCGTGAGAAGAACAAAGAGTCATTCCAGAAGAAAGAAGGAATCAAACTGACCTTCACACCTGTTTTTATTGAAGCAATTGCCAAAACGGTAAGAGATTTCCCCATGGTGAATGTTTCCGTGGATGGCACGAAGATCATTCTTCATAAAAACATCAATATCGGAATGGCCGTGGCACTTCCCAATGAAAACCTGATCGTTCC
>JBLNAN010000127.1:0-3979 GCA_050259355.1 Syntrophothermus sp.
TAAATGAAGCATATCAGCGATTGGATAATATGAAAAACAGACTCCTCTTTTTATTGACAATTTCACTGGTCGTGATGATATCAGGATGTAAAAATAAAGCGGCGGAAATCGCTGGCAAATCCGGTTTGAAAGAAGTCAGCAACATCGAAGGATTCCTTGTAAAGCCGGTAGTACTGGAAAGCGAGATAAATGTCTCCGGCTCCCTCAGGCCATTTGAAGAAACCGTTCTCATGCCGGAAGTCCCGGGAAGGGTTGTTTCCATCAATCTTCCGGAAGGAAAATTTGTCAAAAAAGGAACTTTGCTGGTAAAACTCTTTGATGAGGATCTGCAGGCTGAGCTTCACAAGGCCCAGACACAGATTGACATTGCGCAGAAAAACGAGGAACGGCAGAAACAGCTTCTGCAGATCAGCGGGGTTAGCCAGTCTGAATATGATGCTGCAGCCCTGCAGGTGGCATCCATCAAAAATGATATTGAAGTTTTAAAAGTCCAGATCGGCAGAACGCAGGTACTGGCGCCATTCGATGGCGTGATAGGCCTGAGGAATATCAGCATTGGCGCACAGGTTACCCCCCAAACGGCGCTGGCAACGATCCGCGCCGTAGATAAGCTGAAACTGGACTTCAGTGTACCTGAAAAATACAGCCAGGTCGTCCGGCAGGGTACGAAAGTGGATTTTTCTGTAATGGGGAATGATGATATCCATAAAGCAGAGGTCATTGCCACGGAACAGGGAATTGAGGAAACAACCCGTAACCTCCGGGCAAGAGCTGTTGTGCTGGGTAAGGACGAAGGACTGGTTCCCGGCACTTTCGCCAATGTAAAGCTTACGCTTGGCGAAAATCAAAAAGCCCTGATGGTTCCTTCACAGGCAGTTATCCCGCAAGAGATGAATAAGCGGGTGATTGTTTCCAGGAATGGGAAAGCCGAATTTGTTATCATCAAAACAGGCATCAGACAATCCGCGATGGTGGAAGTTACAGAAGGTTTAAAAGAGGGCGACACGGTGGTTACAACCGGGATCCTGTTCATCAAACCCGGGATGGAGCTTGTATTTTCAAAAATCAATCAGAAATAATGGCTTTTACTGACATAGCACTGCGACGGCCCGTGGGTTCCATTGTCATGAGCCTGGTGATCATATTATTTGGTGTAGTAGGATACAGTTTTCTCGGGGTTCGGTTGTACCCGGATATCGATCCGCCGGTGATCAATGTACAAACTACTTATACCGGTGCCAATGCTGATATCATAGAATCGCAGATCACCGAGCCGCTTGAGCGTTCCATCAACGGCATCGAGGGGATCAAGTCCATCTCATCATCCTCTTCCAATGGTACCAGCAATATCTCGGTGGAATTTGAAGTAGGAGCTGACCTGGAAAAAGCGGCCAATGACGTTCGGGATAAGACATCTCAGGCCTCCAGAAATCTGCCCCAGGACCTGGATGCTCCGCCGATCGTCTCCAAATCCGATGCAAACAGCGACCCGATTATCACGATGGCCGTGCAAAGCAGTACTATGAACGCGCTGGAGCTCAGTGATTATGCTGAAAATGTTCTCCAGGAGAAACTCCAGACCATACCGGGAGTGAGCGGTGTATTCCTGTTTGGTCAGAAAAGACCTGCGATGCGGCTCTGGCTCAGCCCGCAAAAGATGGCAGCATACGGACTCACGGCAGAGGATGTTAACACCGCCCTGATCCGGGAAAACGTGGAGCTTCCCGGTGGGAAAGTCAGAGGAGCCTCAACGGAACTCATTGTAAAAACTTACGGGCGGCTCACCACAGAAGAAGATTTCAACAACATGATCATCCGCCAGACCAACGACCAGATCGTAAGGTTGAGTGATATCGGCGAGGCAGTGCTAGGTCCGCAGAACGAGGAGGTTGGGATCTCGCTTAATGGCGGTGAGGGGATTTCTCTCGCGCTGATTCCCCTGCCGGGGGCAAATCATATTGAAATTGCAGATGAATTTTACAAACGGTATACCGATATTCAGAAGAACCTGCCCAAGGGACTGGATGTAAGTATCGGCTACGATAAGACCCGATTTGTAAGGCAATCCGTTACCGATGTTGCCGAAACCCTTGCCATTGCTATCTTCCTGGTCGTACTGATCGTATTTGTGTTTTTCAGGAACTTTACCATCGCCCTCCGGCCATTGCTCGATATTCCTGTTTCGCTGATCTCGGCCTTTTTCATCATGTATGTGTTTGGATTTTCAGTGAACGTGCTCACTTTACTCGCCATCGTTCTTGCTACCGGGCTTGTGGTGGATGACGGGATTGTTGTTACGGAAAACATTTACAAAAAGATCGAGGCGGGGATGGACAAATGGAAAGCAGCGCTGGAAGGGGCGAGAGAAATCGTTTTCGTGGTCATATCCACCTCCATCACCCTTGCCGTGGTTTTCATTCCGGTTATCTTCCTGCAGGGATTCACCGGCAGGCTGTTCCGGGAATTTGGTATTGTACTGGCCGGGTCAGTCCTTGTTTCTGCTTTCGTTTCCCTGACACTGACGCCGGTCCTGAACGTGAAATTATCGGTTGGAAATATTCATGAAAGGAAGTTGTACCGGGCCACAGAACCCTTCTTCAACGGGATGGACCGGGGGTATCGCCGAATGTTATACTGGTTTCTTGAACGAAAATGGATGGCCGTTGCTATCATCATTGTTTGCGTGGTGATGGGTTATTTCCTTTTCAAATCGCTGAAGAGCGAACTGGCGCCAATGGAAGATCACAGCAACATCCGGGTTTCCGTGACCGCCCCGGAAGGAACCGATTTTGACAGGATGCAGCAGCTACTGGACCGTCTGGCAACCGTCACCCGCGAGAAAGTCCCTGAAGCACGGCTCGTGTTTGCCCGTACAGGCGGAGGTTTTGGCAGCAGTGGATCCAATTCGGGTTTTATGAACATTTTCCTCACCGAGCCCAATGAACGCAAGGCTTCACAGCAGGAGATCTACGAAAGATTATCCAAATTATACAAGAAATTTCCTGAGGCAAGAATTTTTCCCAACCAGGAACAGACCATTTCAACTTCTCTTTCAGCAGGGTCCCAGCTCCCGGTTCAGTTTGTGCTGCAGAATCTGGATTTTGACAAGATCCAGAAGGTATTGCCGAAATTTCTCGACGAGGCAAGGAAAGATCCTACCTTCAGCAATGTGGACGCTAACCTGAAATTCAACAAGCCCGAGATCAATATTCATGTCGACCGGATGAAGGCTACCAACCTGGGGGTTAATCTTCTGGATGTTTCGAACACCCTTCAGTATGCATTAAGCGGCCGGCGATATGGCTATTTTCTCCGGGGTGACAAGCAATACTACATCATTGGCCAGGTGGAACGCGAGCGACGCAATTCCCCTGCTGACATTTCTTCGCTTTATGTAAGGAATAACAAGGGCGAGATGGTCCAGCTCGATAACCTGGTGACCATGGAGGAGAACAGCGAACCGCCCACGTTGTTTCATTATAACCGGTACAAATCTGCCACGGTCTCGGCTTCACTTGCCCAGGGTAAGACGCTGGGAGAAGGAATTGACGCCATGCAGAAAATTGCTGACCGGCTATTGGATGATTCCTTCCAGACGGCTCTGCTGGGGCCTTCCCGCGACTTTGCTGAAAGCAGTTCCAACACGTTCTTCGCATTGCTTCTGGCTATAGCGCTGGTTTTTCTGATCCTTGCCGCCCAGTTTGAGAGTTTTCTGGATCCGCTGATCATCATGATCACTGTTCCGCTGGCTGTTGCCGGGGCGCTGCTGTCGCTATGGATCTTTGGCATGACGATAAATATTTTTTCGGAGATCGGAATGATCATGCTGATCGGACTGGTTACCAAAAACGGCATCATGATCGTGGAATTCGCCAATCAGCGCCGCAAAGCAGGCATGGCCAAGGCAGAAGCAGCGTTTGAAGCGGCAGCTGCCCGTTTGAGACCCATCCTGATGACCTCGCTGGCCACTACTTTCGGA
>JBLNAN010000128.1:0-6228 GCA_050259355.1 Syntrophothermus sp.
CACCATTAGTGGCGTAAAAATTTTTGTTTGCGGTGAAGCCGATAGTACAGGTTATCTCTTTGCCCTTGACATGCAGGGGAAACAGCTATGGAAAACCGGACTCGGCCGGGAATGGATGGTGAATTTTACCGGGCCCAGAACGACTCCAACCGTGGTGGATAGTTTGCTGTATGTCTGCAACAGCCTGGGTATCCTCTCCTGTATCGAGGTTAAAGAAGGGAAAAAGCTTTGGAGCGTTGACATGCAGAAGGATCTTCATGGCATCAATGTCAGGTTTGGATATTCTGAATCCCTGCTGGTGGAGGGTGATCAGGTTTGGTGTACACCGGGGGGAAAAGACACCAACATCGTTGCACTGAACCGGTTCACCGGAAAGATACAGCTGATCTCGAAAGGCGACGGGGATACCACTGCTTACTGTTCTCCGAGGATCATTCATCATAATGGAAAAAAGATATTGATGACTCTTTCGATCCATCATCTGGTGGGGATAGATGCCACAACCGGTCAGTTGCTTTGGTCGCAGCTGATCGATAAGGGTGGCGACATCCACTGCAATACGCCCTGGTACGAGAATGGTTTCATATACTATGTTACCGGCGGAAACGGAACCGTGAAGCTTGAGCTTTCTCCTGACGGAAAAACCCTGACAGAATTATGGAGAGTGGCAACTGCCAATGACGTTCACGGTGGATTTGTCAAACTGGGAGATTTTCTCTACACCTCGCAATACAAGCCAAAACGGTACGTCAGTATTGATACCCGTAACGGCATGGTGGCCGATTCATTAAAATCTGAAAAAGGCGTCACGATATCGGCAGAGGGGATGCTCTACTGCTACACCGAAAAAGGAACGATGATGCTGGTCCGGCCAGATAACGGGAAGATGACACTGGTCAGCAGTTTTAAATTACCCGTTGGGACAAAGGAATTTTTTTCTAACCCGGTCATTGACCAGGGCATTTTGTACATACGGCATCAGGATGATTTGGTGGCATACAGGGTTAGGGAGTTATGAGATATGAGATATGAGATATGATTCGGATTCGTGATTTATGATTTGCGATTTACAAATTAATTACGAATTACGATTATTGAATTACGAATTACGAATTACGAATTTCTTAACAACTCAATTACTTAATTATTCAATTACCTAATTACGCAATTACCTAATAACATAATAACAACGAATAACAACGAATAACAATCGAATAACTACCTTCGCGTATATCTTTCTGACTTGAAACCGAGAGTTTTATATTTCTTCTTTATCTTGCTGGCAGCAGCTGCACTGGCCTGGTGGCTTTTTGCCGACCCATACCGGTCGCTGAAAATTGCGGTACCCGGGATGGATAATCGCGGGAAGAAGATGAATACCGTTGAAATTGTAAAAATCGGGGACAGTTTTGCACTTTTCAGGAATCAGGAAGATATTCCGGGGACCCGGTGGCCCAGGTTCCGCGGGGAGAACTTTGATAACATCAGCAGGGAAAAAATTACACTCATCAGTAAATTCCCGGCATCAGGTCCTGAGATATTATGGAAAATAGCTTTGGGCGACGGCCACGCCGGACCGTCGGTTTACGATGGTAAAATTTACCTGCTGGATTATGACGAGAAAAAAAAGGCGGATGCGTTGCGTTGCTTTTCTCTGAAATCTGGTGAAGAACTATGGCGACGCTGGTATCACGTGAAACTGAAGCGAAATCATGGCTTGTCGCGCACCATTCCGGCGGTGAATGAACATTTCGTTGTGACCATCGGCCCGAAATGCCAGGTAATGTGCGTGGACCGCGCAAAAGGCGATCTTAAATGGGGAATTGACCTGTCGTCGCAATTTGAAACGGAGGTTCCTTTCTGGTACACGGGTCAGTGTCCGCTGCTAGACGGAGATACCGCCGTAATAGCTGTTGGGGGGAAATCACTGATGATCGGTGTGGATTGCAATACCGGGAAAATTATCTGGGAAACGCCAAATCCATCAAAGTGGAAAATGTCACACGCTTCGGTCATGCCCATGACCGTTGCCGGTAAAAAAATGTATGTGTATTTTGCCATTGGTGGAATTTGCGGAATTTCAGCTTCAGGGGCAGACAAAGGCAGGATCCTGTGGCAGAACAAGGAATTTTCGCCGGCAGTGGTGGCCCCGTCCCCGGTAATCATGGATGACGGGAAAATACTTGCATTGGCGGGATATGGTGCGGGTTCAGCACTTCTGAAGGTAACAGAAAACAATGGCCGCTTTGAGGTAAAGATTCTGCAGCAATATAAACCGCAGGAAGGAATGGCCTCCGAGCAGCAAACCCCCATCTTCATGAATGGGAATGTTTACGGAATCATGCCAAAAGACGCGGGAGAGCTGAGAAATCAGTTTGTGGTTTGTGCCTCTTCGGACTGTAAAAAGATCCTCTCCAGGAGCGGCAAGGAAGAACGATTCGGACTGGGTCCTTACATTTTTGCCGATGGCAAATTTTTTATTGTCAATGATGACGGAGAACTGACCATTGCAAAGGCAACGTCATCGGGCTTTTCGGTTCTTGATAAATGGAAAGTCATTGACGGACAGGACACCTGGGGTCCCGTTGCTGTGACCGGAGGATTTCTGCTGATGCGGGATTCTAAACAGTTGGTATGTTTATCGATCAAAAACGAATGAGATGAAACAAAAAATATTTCTTGTTGCCGGTATCTTATTATTGCTTTTGGTTATTGGCGTGATGACCAAAGATCTTTTCTTTCACAAACCTGCCGCCAAAGTTCAGAAAGATCTGGTGGATTCTTTAAAAACGGGTGATGCCAGATTGCTTTACAGACCGTTGTTCTTCTTTCAGCCGGGGATGGAGGAAATTACCGGGGTCGTCGCCGGGAACAATGACAGGATCTTTGTATGCGGAACCAACGCGGTTAAAATCTTTGATATTCGCGGGAAGCTGTTAACCACATTTCCCATTTCGGGAACACCGGGGTGCATGACGCTGGATGAAGCTGAAAATATTTATCTCGGAATGACAGATCACCTCTTGGTTCTGGATCCTTCAGGAAAGGAAAAAATGAAATGGAAGCATCCGGATACTTCATCTGTCATCACCAGCATATCCGTTCATGGAAATAAGGTTGCATTTGCCGATGCCGGTCTGAAAACAGTTTTTTTAACGGATCTTTCCGGAAAAAAAATCAGGCGGATCGGTGAAAAGGATCCGGCAAGAAATATCCCGGGATACATCATTCCAAGTCCTTACTTTGATGTGTTTCTTACCAAAGACGATTCTCTTTGGGTAGCCAACACGGGCAGGCATGAGCTGGAGAAATACAGTCTGAATGGTGATCTGGTTTCGAAGTGGGGAATTCCGGGCATGACGCCCGATGCCTTCTGCGGATGCTGTAATCCCAGCCATTTTACCTTTTTATCAGATGGTACGTTCGTAACAAGCGAGAAAGGGATTCCCAGAGTGAAGGTGTATGATCACAACGGATTGTTTTTGGGAATGGTCGCCCTCCCTGAGGAATTTGAGGACGGAACCCGCGGGCTTGACGTAGCGGCGGATTCCAACGACCGGATACTGGTACTTGATCCTGTTAAAAAGAGAATAACCATTTACGTGAAGTCATAATATGCCCAGCAGACGTAATTTTCTGAAGAAGATCATGCAGGCTGGAATTTTTACCGGTCTTTCTGCCCTGGGTGGCTCTTTGCTGCTCAAGTCGGGTGGGAAGTCATGTGAAGGGGTGATCTGTGGTTCCTGCGGCAAACTGGCCGATTGTGATCTTCCGAGGGCAAGAGCTTCACGGCAGACGGTATGGCAACTGGATCCTGCAAAATGTATCCAGTGCGGGCAATGTGCTACCGAATGTGTACTTACTCCCTCCGCCGTGAAATGCGTGCATGTTTTTGCAATGTGTGGTTATTGTGACCTTTGCGGTGGATATTTCAGGCAGGGCACGAAGGAACTGAATACTGCCGCTGAAAACCATCTTTGTCCGACCAATGCCATCAAACGAACCTTTGTTGAAGAGCCTTTTTTTGAATATACCATTGATGAGAAACTCTGCAATGGCTGCGGGAAATGCGTGAAAGGCTGCGGGGCCTTTGGAAACGGATCATTGCAGCTACAGGTGCGGCACGACCGCTGTTCCAACTGCAACGAGTGCGCCATTGCCAGGAAATGCCCGGCAGGAGCCTATTCCCGTGTACCCGCCCATCAGCCTTACCTGCTGAAGGGTTTTAACAGCAGCAAAACGGCAATCAAAAATGAAATCAGGAGTTAGGATGAAGGGAGCGCTGAGGTATTTTATTCTGCTTATGTTGCTGTTGTATGTCGTGAATGCGGCCGCTGTACAGCGTTTCCCGATGCCGGAATTTGAATCAGCATATCAGCACCCGCAAACGTTGTTATCGCCGGGACGTGCCGATTTCATGGTGTATGTGGATATTTTCATGCTGCTGACCGCACTTGGCGTGGTAAGCTGGCTGGTGATCCGGAAAAGATCCCGCAAGGGGATTTTCATTGCCTCCCTGTTCTCCCTGATCTATTTTGGCTTTTACCGCGAAGGTTGTGTTTGCTCCATCGGGGCCATTCAGAATGTGACCCTGGCCCTCTTCAACGGCGGATACACGATTCCAATTGCGGCACTGATGTTTTTTCTGCTGCCCTTGTTTTTCACGCTGTTTTTCGGAAGGACTTTCTGCGCCGGGGTCTGTCCTTTCGGCGCCATGCAGGACCTGGTGGCTTTCAAACCGCAGAAGATGGGCACAACCCTGAAAACCATTTTAGGACTTTTCCCTTTCCTGTACCTGGGATTTGCCGTTTTGTATGCTGCCACCGGAACCGACTTCATCATCTGCAGGTACGATCCTTTCGTCGGGTTCTTCCGGTTCAATGCTTCCTTCGGAATGTTTGTCTTCGGCGGGATCATGCTGCTCTGCGGGGTTTTCATTGCCCGTCCCTATTGCAGATTTCTTTGTCCCTACGGCGTGATACTCGGTTGGGTGAGCCGCTTTTCCATAAAACACATCAGCATCACTCCTTCAAAATGTATCGATTGCAAATTGTGTGAAGATTCCTGTCCGTATGAAGCCATTAACATTCCCTCTGTAAAAAAGAATCCCGTGGCCCCCGGGGTGCGGAGGAAGCAATTTATTACCGTTCTGACGATCATACCTGTTCTGGTGGTTCTTTTAGGTTTCCTTGGTTCGAGGTTGAACGAGAGTTTTGCCATCGTCAACCCGGCAGTTGTCCTTTCAAAAGATATTTCAGATCCGGTGAAGATGTTGCCTGAAAACGAAACCCAGGCCATTAAGGCATTTAAATCATCCGGAAAATCAACTGAGGAAGTTGTCGCGGAGGCAGGATTGATCATCGAAAAGTTCCGCACCGGTGGCTGGATACTGGGTGGTTTTATCGGTCTGGTGACCGGCATCCTGGTTGTTTCCAGTTTTATACATCGTTACCGAACGATCTATGAACCGGATAAAGGCCAATGCCTGAGTTGTGCCCGGTGCGTGGATTATTGCCCTGTTAAATCCTGATGGAATGAATGACATGAAAAAAGCCGGTGATCCAATGGCAATGCTTAAGAATATCGCGCTCATCAGCGGAGTCTTCGCCATGATCATGTGCCTGATGATCATCGTCAACTATATCCAGTGGAAAAGAAGCGATCCGCTCAATTCGAAGGCACTGGTGACGCTCACGGAAAGGCTGAAAGCCAACCCCGGTGACGAACAACTCAGACAGGACGTACGCCAGCTGGACCTTGTCGCCCGGAAAGCTTACTTTACCAGTATCTGGCAGGTACGGGTGGGGGGTATTCTTTTATTTATCAGTGTTTTGGTCATACTGGCCTGCTTTCAGGCAATAGATCTGCTGAAGAAAAAAATCCCGGTCAGGCCTCTTTCAGCCAGGGACGAAATATTTTTCAATAAAGGCAGAAAACGAAATACGGTGATGATCTCCGGCGGTTCTATTATCCTTTTGACACTCATACTTGTTTTTATAACAGGGAAGGATGAAAAAAAATCCGCGGAAGCGAAAGTTGTGTCTGTATCAACTCAAAAAACAGATACTTCAGCCGGTTTTGTTTCAACAGCCGTAGATACAGCAACTATATCAGGTGATTCAGTGACCGGACCGGCAGAGGGCTTTGCCACCAATGCGGAGTTCCGTGAAAACTGGCCGGCTTTCAGGGGCTTTAACGGAGCCGGAGTGGCTTTTCAGAATAATCTTC
>JBLNAN010000129.1:0-5290 GCA_050259355.1 Syntrophothermus sp.
ATACGAAATCTCCATTCCTTCACCGGAACATTATCTTCCGCTGTTGTATGCTGTTGCACTGCGGGAAAAAGATGATAAAGTTGAAATTTTCAACGATAAGATCTCGATGGGTTCACTTGCCATGACTTCTTTCATTTTCGGGTAGTACTGCACCTTTCCACCTGGCTTCCAGAATTCTGTAGGGATAACGGGTAACCAGCTCGTGCGCGTTGGGACAAACCGTCTTGTGCACCTTGATACCTTGCGTAACACTAACAAAAGCAAAGATCTTGTCGCCCGGCACGGGATTACAGCAATGCGCGAACTGGTAGTGAATAGAACGGATTTTCTCGTCGATCACCACGAAATCTTCCTTACCGGAAATAACATCTGAAATCCGTTCCGCAAAAGTTTCTTCCCTTGCGGGTTCGGTGGTCTGAACGGGTTTCTCGGTCTGCAATCCTTTCTTGATCTTCAGCGGATCGAGTTTCCCTTCACCAAATTTCTGGTAAAGATCCAGGGGACTTTCACAGTCAAAAAATTCAACCAGTTTGTTTACCAGTGGATCTGTAAACTCTTCTCCCAGCGAAAGGACCTTGTTCTTGATGATTTCCTTGCCCGCTTCTGATTCCTTGTAATTTTCCATCTTCAGGGCGTGCCGGATGCGGGCGGTAACCCTGGGACTTTTTACAAAATCCAGCCAGGAACTGTTGGGTTTTTGATTTTTGGAAGTGATGATTTTTACAGTATCCCCGTTTTTCAGCACGTGCCGTATGGGTTCCATCACCCCGTTCACGATGGCGCCCGTGCACCTGCTGCCGATATCGGTGTGTATCTCATAAGCAAAATCAAGAACGGTATACCCTGCTTTTAATCGTTTGAGGTCTCCCTTTGGCGTAAAAATAAAAATCTCATCCGTGTAAAGCGCTTTCTTTTCGGCAGTAACGGTCTTTTCAGCTGCTTTCGCCACCGGTTTCTCAAGTGATTCCCTGATCCTGGCAAAAAAAGCCACCGAATCTGAAGATTTCTTCCCTGCCTTGTATTTCCAGTGTGCTGCCGTGCTTTTCTCGGCAATGTCGTCCATTCGCCGGGTCCTGATCTGAACCTCGACCCATTTTCCGCCGGGACCGATCACGGTGGTATGGAGCGAGGAATAGCCGCTGGGCTTTGGAAAGGATATCCAGTCGCGCAACCGGAGCGAATTTGGAGTGTAGATATCGGTTACCAGTGAATAAACCCGCCAGCAGTCAGACGCTTCATTCTCCAGCGTATTGTTGATGATGATGCGGATGGCAAACAGATCATATACTTTTTCGAATTCTACCTTCTGAATCTGCATTTTCCGGTAAATCGAAGGGATGGACTTGACCCTGCTCAGGATCTCGCACTCAAATCCTGTTTCCTTCAGCTTTGTCTCAATGGGATGGATGAATTCTTTTGTATAGCGGTTACGGTCTTCCTGGCTTTCCCGGATCTTTCTCGCCAGCTGGGAATAGACTTCAGGCTGTGTAAAGGCCATTACCTTGTCCTCGAGTTCGGTTTTAATCCTGTACAATCCTGTCCGGTGGGCAATGGGAATATACAGGTGCACCGCCTCCCCGGTTACCTGTCTTTGCAGATCGGCGGGCAGGATTTTCAGATTCCTGACCTCGTACAGACACTGACCCAGACGGATCAGCACAACCCTGATATCCTCAGAAATGGTAAGTAAAAGCTTGATGAAATTTTCTGTATTGGATTCGAACTTTTTCTTGTCAAGACCATCAATCTTCTGCAGATCCTCCACAAGCAACAAAACAGCTGATCCGAATTCTCTCTGAAGATCCTCTTTCTGAATAAAACCGGCCGCAAATGGTTCCTTCAGCAATACAGCAAGTATGGGTTCCGCGGTAAGATTAATTTCCTGAAGGAGCAATTCCGCCAGACCTGCCGGACGCGTAAATAACGCTTCCTCCTTCCTTGAAAGTGCATATTTCTCAAGAATATCAATGGCAGATTGTACCTTGCATTCGAAACCTTCCAGCAGTTCCGGGTCGGCCAGCTTTAATAAATTATAGTTTTCCTTAAGGTACATCCCCCGCCTTTTAGTATAAAAATTAGAAATGATGCATTCTGTTATATAACGGATGATCCTTCATAAATCTTATTCCTTGATATCATTAAATAAAATAATCCCATGGAGCAACAATATTTATTCCTACAGGGGTAACCAACCTGTAACCTTTCTGATCCTCAATTACTCTATATGTTTGATAACGCATTAAAAAAATCAAAATGAACACAACAGATTTTTTGGAAATAAAGTCAGCTGATAACGGTCAGGCCCGTTCAATGGCTGATACAGGCAGAAGTGAAGAAGTAAAAACTGTTATTTCGCCTTTAAAGTCAACGGTAACGCTTTTGCGGGTAACTTTCGGGGTGGTCCCTGTCGTTGCAGGGATAGATAAATTTACCGACCTGCTGGTATTTTGGGACAAATATCTGCCTGCAATGGTAACTTCCTATATCCCGGCCCATACTTTCATGATGATCGTAGGGATCGTGGAAATCACCGCGGGAATAATCGTTCTTGCAAGACCTAAGATTGGCGGGTTAATTGTTGCAGCCTGGCTTACACTGATCGGGCTCTCCCTGCTTAGCTCCGGTCATTATCTGGATGTTGCCGTCAGGGATTTTGTGATGGCCATTGGTGCTTTCTCACTTGCAAGGCTTTCCGGAAAAAATTCATAAATTTCAGGATCAGCAGGAAGGAATCAGGAACCAGGGCGGGGTTCCTTCTTCCTTGCTGGTCAAAACAGCCGACAAGATGCAAGAATTCACCGATACTGAAGTCATAGAAAAAATTCTTCAGGGAAATGTGAAGTGGTTCGAAATCCTCATCCGCAGAAACAATCCCTTACTTTACAAAACCGGCCGGTCTTACGGGTACAGTCACGAGGACACGCAGGATCTGATGCAGGACACCTTCGTGGATGCTTACACCAGTCTTTCACGGTTCGAGGGCCGTTCTTCCTTTAAAACCTGGATCACCAGGATCATGCTGAACAACTGTTACAGGAGACGACAGAAATTCAGTTTCAAAAATGAACTTTCCGGCAGCATTGCCGATACAGCAATACCCATGTTCTCAAAGCCCGAAAACAGGGATCCAATCAAAGCAGTTATGGGAAAAGAATTGAATTCAGTCATTGAAACCGCTCTGGCAAATGTTCCGCTGGAATACAGGATGACCTTCACCCTTCGCGAAATCAACGGGTTGAATACTGCAGAAACGGCCGAGGCCTTGAACATCAGCGAGTCAAACGTGAAGGTACGGCTGAACCGGGCAAAGACGCTCCTGCGAAAGGAAATTGAAAAATCGTATTCTGCAGCTGAAATCTTCGAATTCAACGCGGTCTATTGCGACAGCATGGTGGAACGCGTAATGAAAATAATCCATTCATAAGCGGCTGAATCTGCCGTCAAGGCATATAAATAATTTACTTCGCCGTGTAAAAACACATTTTCGGGGAAAGGATCTTCTCCTCTTTTTTCAATGCCTGAATGGCCTTGTCAACTATTGCTTTCTCAATTCCTGCCTGTGCAGCGATTTCGGCAGATTTCATTGGCTTTGCGGATGCTTTAAGTATGGTAAGAACGGCTTCTTTTGTTTCCATATAATTTATTTTGTATATGTAGTTTTAGCAGATATAAAATTAAAAAATATTATTTTTAACAATCTTTTTTCCTAGTTAATCAAAAACTAAAAATCATGAAAAAAATTGTACTTCCCATTTTTTCCATTTTGGTTTTATGCCTTACAGGCAGCGGCCAGCAATTGCCGTCAGGCGCGAACCAGCCCCTGGAAAAACAGGTGCTTCAGATCTCTGCACCTCTTAAAAACAATTTATTTACCACGATCAAAGAACCTCTGACGAAAAATTCCCGTTTCACCTTTGATTCCCTTTCCATGACTTATCAGAGTTCATGGGGGTTCGGACAAAGTTTTTCGGTTTCCTCGGATACCTCGGGAAATTTGATATTTGTCGGATCCGGTTCTGGCGTGATCATTCTTGATGTAACTACTCCACAAAACCCTGTGACTGTTGCCGAGATCAGTGCACGCGGACTGGTGGATGCGATTTATTATGATGAGGCGACCAAAAGGCTGTACCTCACGGCTTATTTTGCCGGCTTTGAAATCTGGGATCTTAACCAGCTCACGGCCCCGGTAAGAATCGGCGGAGGACCGACAACGGGACTTCCCCGCGGCGGAATTTTTGCCAGCGGAAATATCGTATACGTGGTCACGGTTGCCGACGGTGTCCAGGTTTTTGATATAACCGATCCTGCAAATCCGGTGATTACCGGCACTTGTATCATTGATCCTGACAACCTTTGCTGGAATTCAGCCAAGAACGGCAATCTGATCTATGCAGCCACCGGAGAAGGCGGACTGGTCGTGATAGACGTTACAGATCCGCTGGATCCGCATATTGCCGGCAATTACGCGGGACTCACCAGCGGGGTCAGCATTGCCAATGGCCATGCGTACACGGTTTCCTGGGACAATACCTTTCATGTACTCGACATCAGCAATGTTACCAATATTACTGAAACCGGAAGCTGCTTCCTCAATGGATATCCTGTCAGGACCGAGGTGAAGGGAAATTATGTATATGTCGCCAATTCAACGACCAACGCGGGAGGTGGGATAAACGTGGTAAATGTGACCAATCCCGCGGCCCCGGCCGTGGTGACGACCTATGCAGGCTATGCTGATCATGTCACGGTTAATGGAAATGTCGTTTCCTTCACCGGTTCCAGTTTGCCCTGTACCATTCTTACTATTACCGATCCTGCAGCGCCTGAATTCGCCAGTGATTATCAGATACCCGTTTTTACTTCTGATGTTCATGTTGATGGAAATTACCTTTATACAGGCAACAATGGCTTCAGGGTTTTTGATATTTCGAATCCGGCATCGCCCGTGCAGGTAGGATACGACACCAGCGACCGGGCTGGTGCCATTGTAAGGACTGCCGGTGATCTAGCAGTGTTTATCCGTGAAAGCATGGGTGCAAACAATCCTATTATGATCATGGATATTACAGACCCGGCCCACCCTGCTTTACTGGGCCAGTACCTGACACCGGTTATGACCAGCGATCTCGAAATCAAAGATCATTACGCGTTCGTGGGTTGCTGGTGGGATGGTTTCAGGGTCATTGATTTTCAGAATGCCTCAAATCCCATCCAGGTGGCGCATGGTGCAGGATGGTTCAATGGTGCCATTCCGGGAGTGGATTTCTGCTATGTTCAGGCCCTGGAT
>JBLNAN010000130.1:0-3828 GCA_050259355.1 Syntrophothermus sp.
GTCATAGGTCAGAGCGGAAATTCCTTCCCTTTCAATGATCGTCCCGGTATTCTCAGAATTATAAAGATCAGCAATATTATTACTGTCCTCAAAATCCCATAATGACAAAACCACCTGCGAACGGGCATGGGCCGACAGCAAAATAAGAATAAGCACACATCCCCGGATGAGGGTATGTTTGAACCTGCAAAAACTGTTTTTTTTCTTTCTAGTCATCCCGGACTATAATCGTAAAAGTGCCATCCAGGTTAAAAGACCTGCCAGCCCTACAAATTTGACTGATATTAATGCGTTTTGTCAATTGCAGGAAGTCACAAAAAAAAATTCCGGAAATCCGGAACAGATTATCGACTATAAAAATATTGGTATCACTGATTTTCAATAGGTTATAATTTTTAATGGCCAGCCGGACTTCACGCCAAAAAATTCATCAACTCGACGTCTGAAGCCGTATTCCAAACATTTCATCACCAAAATGACCGTGGTTCTAGGACTCCGGAATAAAGTGATTTTTTAACTACCTTTGCATCCTAAAATTATCTTATTATGCCTTTACGCTGTGGAATCATCGGTTTGGCCAATTCCGGAAAAACTACCATCTTCAACTGTATCTCCAACACCAGGGCTGAAGTTCACAAGGCTGCATTCGGCGGAACAAAATCTAATCTTGGCGTGATGAATGTCCCGGATAGCCGGCTGAAGACCATTGATGACCTGATCCATTCTGCCAAGATAGTCCCCACGACCGTTGAAATGATCGATATCCCGGGATTAACCAAGGGTGGAAGCCAGTCAGAAGGGAATAAATTTCTCTCTGATATTCGCAATGTTGACGCGCTGATTTACGTGATACGGTGTTTTGATGATCCGCTCCTGCCCCATGCCGAAGGATCCGTCGATCCGGTAAGGGACATGCAGACCGTGGACCTTGAACTTCAGATAAGGGATCTTGAATCGGTCGAAAAAAAGATTCTGAAAATGGAGAAAATGGCTAAAACGGGTGACAAGGATGCAAAACGGGGATTGGAGGTGCTTTCCGTCATGAAGGAACATCTTGAATCTTTCAAACCTGTTCGTACCGCACCCGTTTCAAAGGAGGATAAAAGGTTTTCAGAAGATCTGTTCCTCCTGACTGAAAAGCCGGTATTATTTGTTTGTAATGTGGATGAAAATTCTGCAGTAAACGGAAATGCTTATTCATCCCGATTTATCGATGCAATAAGTGATCAGAATGCTGAAGTGCTGATTGTTGCCGGAAAACTGGAAGCCGAGATTGCAGAACTCGAGAGTGAAGAAGACCGTGCAATCTTCCTGGCCGACGCCGGTTTATCAGAACCCGGCGTGAATCGCATGGTGAGATCCGCTTTTCACCTGCTTGATCTCCAGGTATTCTTTACTGCCGGTCCGAAAGAGGTCAGGGCATGGACGATCAGAAAAGGAATGACGGCACCCCAGGCTGCCGGCGTTATCCACAGCGACCTTGAAAGAGGGTTTATCCGTGCGGAAGTCATGAAATACGATGATTTTATAAAATATAAGACCGAACATGCCTGTCGTGAAAACGGCAAGCTTTTTATAGAAGGAAAAAATTATGTCATCGCCGACGGTGACATCCTTCACATCAGATATAATGTGTAAATGAGCCATTCCATCACTGACATATTACAAAAGGAGTCGTTTTCGAAGGAAGACCTGATCACGCTGCTTTCGGCAGACGAGGAAGAAAGCAGGAAAATTTTCGAAATATCCAAAAGCTATAAAGAAAAATACCTGGGCAAAAAGGTATATTTCAGGGGACTGATGGAATATTCAAATTTCTGTTCCAAGAATTGTTATTACTGCGGAATCCGCGCCGGGAATACAAAACTGGTACGCTACGAAATGACGGATGAAGAAGTTCTGGAAGCAGCCCGTTATGCTTATGAGAATGATTTTGCCTCCATCGTGATCCAGTCTGGCGAACGGAATGATAAAAAGTTCATTTCCCATATGGAAAATCTCCTGAAGGAAATCCAGAAAATGGCCTCCGGGAAATTGCACATTACCCTTTCCCTGGGGGAACAAACGGAAGAAACCTATCGCAGATGGCTCGAAGCCGGGGCCCATCGTTATCTCCTCCGCATCGAGGTGTCAAATTATGAACTTTATAAAAAGCTTCACCCGCAAGACAAGCATCACGATTACGAGGCCAGGCTGGAAGCGCTGAAAACACTGCGCAGAACCGGATACCAGGTGGGTACGGGTGTCATGATCGGTCTCCCTTTCCAGACGATTCCTGATCTTGCTGATGACCTCCTGTTTTTCAGGGATTTTGATATAGATATGGCCGGAATGGGGCCCTACATCGAGCATATTGATACCCCGCTGTACCAGTACCGCGATCAGCTTCTCCCCCTGCAGGAACGTTTCAGGCTTTCCCTGAAAATGGTTGCCCTGCTGAGGATCATGATGAAAGACATCAATATCGCGGCAACAACCGCCATGCAAACCATTGATCCTCAGGGCCGCGAAAAAGCCTTGCTCGTTGGAGCAAACGTGATTATGCCTAACCTTACACCGGTAAAGTACCGCGAAAATTACCTCCTCTATCAGAACAAGCCCTGTCTGGACGAGGAGGCTGAAGAATGCAAAAGTTGCCTGGAAGCCCGGATTTTTATGGCAGGGGATGAAGTTGCATACGGAGAATGGGGCGATTCAAGGCACTTTAAAAACAGAACAGGTCAAAATTCCTGATAATCCTGATAATGAATAATACCATCTTCGAAAAAGTACTGATCCTCGATGCAGGATCAGAGGGAAAGGCCGTGGCAAGGGTAAATGACAGGGTGATTTTTGTACCCTTCGTGGTGCCGGGCGACATTGTTGACATCAAAATCGTCAGCAAAAAAAAATCGTTTTTTGAAGGCATTGCTATTAAAATTCATCATTATTCAGAAAAAAGAACACTTCCTTTCTGCGAACATTTCGGAACATGTGGCGGTTGCCGGTGGCAAAATATGGAATACAGCGAACAGCTTCATTACAAACTAAAGCAGGTAGAGGATAATTTCCAAAGGATCGGTCATATCGAAGCCGCCAACATCCTCCCGATTCTTCCATCGTCGAGGATAAAATATTATCGCAATAAGCTGGAGTATACTTTTTCCAATCACCGGTGGCTGACGGATCATGATCGTTCAGCAGAAAAATTGCCGGAAAAAGAGATGAATGCCCTGGGATATCATATTCCACTGATGTTTGATAAAATCCTCGACATCAGCAACTGTTATCTTCAGCCGGATCCCTCAAATTCCATCCGCCTTATTGCCAAAGAATATGCGCAGGCAAGAGATCTTGAATTTTACAATGTAAGGCAATGGAAAGGATTCCTGCGGAACCTGCTGATCAGAAACACGCTTACCGGTGATCTGATGGTAATCATGGTTTTCAGATACAATGATGAAAAGGAGATCTCTGCCTTTCTGGATCATCTTGCCGGTAAATTCCCGGAAATTACGTCACTGTATTATGTCATCAACGATAAAAAGAATGATATAATCAATGATCTGGATTTTGTTCTTTACCGAGGAAAACCATTCATGACTGAGAAATTCTTATCGCTGAAGCAGGATAAGATGATGGAGTACCGGATCGGACCTGCATCTTTTTTTCAGACGAATTCGGAGCAGGCAATCAATCTGTACAGGATAGCAGGTGAAATGGCTGAATTCACAGGAGATGAAACCGTGTATGATCTGTATACCGGTATTGGCAGCATTGCCAATTATATCGCCTCTTCGGTGAAAAAAGTCATTGGAATTGAATCGGTGTCTGCCGCGATCGAAGATG
>JBLNAN010000131.1:0-3023 GCA_050259355.1 Syntrophothermus sp.
GATTTCAGGGTACGAAGTTAGGGTTTCTTTTTTGATAAAACTCAGATATCGATCCTTAATCCATCATAGGCGGGTTGAATGAAGGAGGGCAGTTCGCCGGCCAGTTCTGAATATTTTCCCATCTGATGACTGATATGGGTCAGATAACCTTTATCTGGGTGTAAATCAAGCAGGATATTAACGGCTTCTTCAAGATTAAAGTGTGAATAATGCTTTTTTCTTCTGAGTGAATTAATAATGATCACCTTAGATCCTTCCATTTTCTTCTTCTCGGACTTCGAAATCTCGACGGCATCTGTAAGGTAAGACAAATCTCCGATCCGGAATCCAAATACAAAATGCTCGTTATAATGCCGAGCCCGGATGGGAACAACCTGAATTCCCGCAGCTTCAAAAGCACAATTGCTGATCGTGTTGAGCTTTATCTCAGGTACCCCCGGATAACGGTTTTCACCAAAAGCATAGGAAAATTCTTTTTTAATATTTTCCTGTACTTCCGCCGTGGCATATACCTCTGCAGGCTTCCCCATGATATAATTAAAAGCTCTTACATCATCCAGCCCACCCAGATGATCCTTATGGCCATGGGTTATAAGAATGGCATCTATGGATTTGACCTTCTCCCTTAGCATCTGCTGACGAAAATCAGGACCGCAGTCGATAACGAGCCTTTTACCCTCTGTTTCAACCATGGCTGATGTTCTCAGTCTCTTATCGCGTGGATCTTCTGACCTGCAGGTGAGGCAGTCACAGCCTATTACGGGAATCCCCTGGGAGGTTCCGGTGCCCAAAAATGTGAAGGTCATTTGCTCTTTATCTTTTTTACCCTTTTCAGCGTAAGCAGGTTCATGGGATCAATTCCAAGTCCTTCCACGTCATTTGCCACAAATCTCAGTACTTTATCATAATACAGGATCACGACTGGTGCATCTTCCATCATAAGCCGTTCCATTTTACGGTAATCCGAAATTCTTTCAGAATCATCCACGGATGCCATCGCTTTTTCAAAAAGCTTATCATATTCAGGATTGCTGTAATGGGTATAGTCGGGACCCTGCGGACAAAAATTGCGGCTGTAAAAAAGGGAAAGGTAGTTTTCGGCATCCGGATAGTCGGCTATCCAGGAACCGCGGAAGAAAGGCAGTTTTGCCTGGGCTTTCATTTCCTTGAGCGCGGCCGGTGGCGATATTTCTATTTTCATATCAATCCCCACCTCTCCTACCTGGTGCTGGATAAATTTGCATAAATCCAGATAATCTGCCGTGGTAGACAAGGTAATAACTGGAGCAGGATTTTGGGATTCCATGATCAGTTTACGAGCTTTTACCGGGTCATAATCATAATAAATATGTGTTGAATCAAAACCCGGCATTCCTATCGGGATCATCCCGTAAATGCCAGGAGTACCGATATTGTTACGCAGATACCGGATCATTTTTTTCCGGTCAATGGCATAGTTGAAAGCTTTTCGTATATTCTCAGGAACTGCATCCCTTGAATCAACCAGGAAACCAAAATACTCCGTGTTGAGATAGGGTTGGGTAATCAGTTTAAATCTTCCTTCAAATTTACCTCTCAGTTTTCCGTCGCTGGTCAGGAGTTCATCTTTATAACCCGGATCAATCCCGGAAATGAAATCCAGGTTTTTTTTCAGAAACTCCAGGAAAGCAGTTTGTTTATCAGAAAAAAAAGTGACCGAAACTGCATCCAGATACGGCAAACGCTGATGATTTTCAAACTCAAAATAAGCCGGATTTTTTACCATCACCAGTTTGACCCCTTCTTTCCACATCCTGAATTTAAAAGGACCGGTTCCAACCGGATGGCTTCTGAATTCTGTACCATAAGAATTTATTGCTTCAAAAGGAAGAACGGAGCAGTAAATGGTGGTTAAAAGTCCCGTGAATGGGGGAAATGAAGCAGAAAGCCTGATCACGAAAGTGGAATCGTCCGGAGCCAGAAAAGAGGACCGCCCGTTTTTTTTCTCCACGTAGTTGAATATCCATGACCCTGGTGAAGCAACCGACGGATCCGTTACTCTTGAAAAGCTGTACACGAAATCCCCGGCTGTTACCCTGCGTCCCTTTGCTCCCGGAAAAACAGGATCATCATGAAAATATACATCCCTTCTGAGATGGAAAGTGTATACCCGACCGTCACTGGAAATTTCCCATCGTTGTGCAATACAGGGTAAAATGTTCAGGTGATCATCCAACTGAAGCAAACCGTTATACAACTGACGGGCCGCCCAGATGTTAGCCTGGTCACGGGCAAAAGCCGGGTCGAGGGAGGTGATATTTGCTGCCTCATTGTACCTGAATACCGAAAGATTTTTATCCTGTTTCTCCGTGTTCCGGCAAGAACAAATACAAGCCAGCAAAAATGAAATAAATAACCAGTGATGGAACTTCATATTGCAAAATTACGTTTTTGGAAGGAGAAAAGAATTCATCTTATCCGGACAACCCTTTTTTTGTACATTTGTCTCAGTTAAAAACTTTTAATATGAAAAAATTTACACTGTCACTGCTACTTTCTATTATTGTTACCATCACCTTTGCTCAAAATGGAATGTTTGAATCAGGAGCAAAATATTGCTCTGAAAGAAAATCCGCGCTGAAAAATTTGCCAATTCTCAAATCTACTGAAAACATTGCGCCGCATTCATTCGATGTTTTGGACTACAAAGTAGATATTAAATTGTATAATAATTTCGCCTCTCCTTATCCACAGGATTTCAATGCCACCAACACGATTACTTATAAAGTTGACACAGCGCTCAGCTGCATTGATCTTAATGCTGTTAACACTTCACTTCAAATCAACAGCGTGGGGGGTGCCGGATCTTCATTTACCCATTTGAACGATAATCTGCATATCGATCTTGACCGGACTTATCAACCTGGCGAAACAGTAGTCGTTACCATTAACTATTATCATAAAAATATTGAAGATCAGGCATTTTACTGCAACAATGGTTTTGTTTTCACGGATTGTGAACCTGAGGGAGCCAGAAAATGGCT
>JBLNAN010000132.1:0-4722 GCA_050259355.1 Syntrophothermus sp.
ATCATCAGAAGAGAATCCTGCTTGCTTTTATAATTGCTGATTTCCTGGTCATTTTTATCCATCCGTTTGTGACGTATTGCCGAAAAATCATTCCACTGGAAGGATTTTTCCATCACGTCAAAAGGAGGCCATTCATGCGTTCCATTGAACAAAAGCAAGCCATGATGAATCTGGGCCTGATCGAGATAATCATCCAGCATCAGCAACTCGTGCATGTTGAAATCATAGGTTCCGGCTATTCCAAGATAATCGAAAGGGTAGGGGAATGCAGCACCGGTATTGGGAAACCCGGCTCCGGAACCGGTAACTGATATAATGCCGCCTGGATTGAAAGCCGCGATTACCGCCACTCTCGCACCACCTGAAAACCCAAGCGTGTAGATCCGGGTGGTATCAACGTTAAATCGTTGCTTCACTTCCGTAATCATCCTGGTAATGGCATTCATTATGGCATTCGCATCCAGTCCGTTTTTTGAATTGTTCGATCCTGCAAGTATGTAACCGTATTTTTCTGCCAGATCCTTGTACATGGCTACCGGCAGGTTTCCCGATCCCTGTGGATCGAAAGCAATGATTACAGGGTATACAATGCTGTCATTGTACTTTTTTGGCAGATAAACAGAATACGTAATCGACTGATCGGCATTTGCCGTCATATTGTCGATAACCTTACCTGTCTCGATCCCCTTATCTTTCGCATTTTCTTTTTTCCCGATCCGGGTACATCCTGCCATGATGGAAATCATCATGAACAGGCATAAACCGATTTTAAGTGATTTCATTTCTGGTAGAAATTAGTGGATTCGAAGATTTTATCTGCCGATTTGGCTACAAAGCCACCATACAACTGTCCGTTGCCTTCGGGATACCTTCTGGCAAACTCGTAATAACAACCCGGTATTTCGTAGTCTCCTTCCTGGAATTGAAACCTGACCATTCCCGCCCGGGTACTCGACTGCTCCAGCAATTCCTGTGGAGATCCCTGTATCTCGCCTCCGGAATCATTCAATTGGAAACCATTGTTTTTCAGAAACATGTTCATTTTTTCAATGGAATCAAATTCCCGCAGGTGATTCACGCTAACCGTGAAATGATTGGCCCTGAAACCGTTCACGTACAGCCATGCTGCATATTCTGATTCCAGTCTCAGTTTCTGGTAGGTTTTATAGGAAGGAACTCCCATCACGTTGCCAGCATAAATCAGCTGGTCGGATTTGAACAGGGCAGGAGGGATCCTGGAAACCCAGTTGTTGACGACCTCGCGAAGATGATCGCTGAATTTTTCTGTTAGTAGCTCGGATATGAAAACCCTTGGGGCAGTAGGATCAGAAACATGCTCGTAGTGTTTTGCATAGAGCTTTTTTACCTCGAAATGATAATCGCGTTTAAATTCATATCCGTTTTTAAGAAAAACCTTGGCCAGTACATCAATTCCAGTTTTTGGATGATTGAACGTACGAAAAGCCACATGATCGTTCACGATAGTTTCCCCTTCCCGGGTAAGAAGTTCATAAACCCTTTTTGACGAAGGATTTTGCGCGATATAATCAGCCCACAGCCTGTCAAATATTTCTTTATAGTCCATTTTTTTTCGATTGGTTAATAAACATGAAGTTAATTAAAAAATCCTTCCATGAACTCGTCAAGAACTAAATTGTTAAAATAATCTCCGATGTTGAATGGGGACAGTGCCTCGCGGATAATTTCCGTTTTGTGGGGAATATCACGAAGCGCCGACTCGATATCCTCGGTAGGGTACTTGTTGAAATAATCTCCAAAAATCCTGACGTTCTTCGTGATACCATTATCCACCTCGAGAGCGAATTCAATGGTTCCGCTGGAGGTGGTCCGGAGAATTTTCCTGAAAGTATATTTCGGTGAATAACCAAAATTCCAGTGCCAGGTTCCGTATTTCTCATCTACCATCTGCTGGATCTTCTGGTGATCCGTGGCTGTCAGATCGTAAAATTTTGCATCAGGATATTTGGATACAATATGATTTTCAATCTTCGAGGCAAATTCCATCACATCCATTTCTTCCTTGAGGTGTTCACTGATATTGGTGACACGACTTCTTACGGATTTGACCGCCTTATCGGAAAATTTAAGCGGATCAACTTTCAGCGCGGCACTCAGGTCGGGCATATGCGATGAAAAGAGCAGCGTTCCGTGCGACAGGACCTTTTTCTTCCAGATATGCATGGCATTTCCCGAAAATTTCTTTCCATCGATACACAGGTCATTCCGGCCTTCAAACCGGGCATCAACGCCCAGCGACTGGAGAACTTCCAGGATCGGCTCGGTGTATTTTCTGAAATTGATCATATTCTCATCATCACTTTTCATGGTAAAAGTGAAATTCAGATTTCCCAGATCATGAAAAACCGCGCCCCCGCCTGAAAGCCTACGAACCACCTTGATCCCCTTTTCCTTCACGTAATCTACATTGATCTCTGCCAGGGTGTTCTGGTGCTTTCCCACGATGATGGACGGACCATTCCGCCAGAGCATAAAAGAATCATCCTGGATTTCTTTTAAAACATATTCTTCCGTGGCAAGATTGAAATAAGGATCGGTGTTGTGACGACGAATGATAAGCATAGATGATATTTTTTTACAAAGTTACTTATTTTCACGAGCCCCCACCCTGCCCTCCCCCAATTGGGGGAGGGAATAAAAAGGGAGGGGGTAATTTAATATCTTTGCTCCATGCAATACCTCGTATATCTCATATTCAGGTGGAATGTCTTTCTTTTCCGGCTGATGCCGTTCCGGTTGGTTTATCTTCTTTCAGATATGGTTTATTTTTTCCTTTATCATGTGGCAAGATACCGCACGGAGGTTGTAACCCGTAATCTGAAAGCATCCTTTCCTGAAAAAAGCGAAAAAGAACTGACCAGGATCAAAAGAAGATTTTATCATCATCTGTGTGATGTTCTCATGGAAAGTGTAAAAGTTTATCATATCCCGGCTGAAAAACTTTCCAAAAGATACCGTTTCATTAATCCTGAACTACCCGATTCCTATGCGGATAAAGGAATTTCGATGATCTGTGTCGCGGGACATTACAATAACTGGGAATGGGGCGGCATTGCTTCCGCGGCTCAGCTGAAACACCGGTCCATCGGCTTTTATAAGCCACTGAGCAATCCGTATATCGACGGCTTTATTGCAAAGCACCGGGCCGCCGGTAAAAACAGGGTCGCGTCCATAGAACGCACGCAGCATACCTTCCAGGAATATGCCGATGCTCCTTCAATTTTTTACATGATCGCAGACCAGAGTCCTCCCTCTGCAAGAATGGTTCACTGGTGTACGTTTCTTAATCAAGACACTGCTGTAATATCCGGTCCTGACCGGTATGCCCGGATTATGGGCATGCCCGTGATCTATGCTGAAATAGCCAAGATCAGAAGAGGATATTATGAAGTTGAATTCAAACTTTTGAGTGAAGATCCAAAATCTGCCAAAACTGGTGAAATCACTGCAAAATATATGAATGCACTGGAGAACTCGATAAAAAATAATCCACCTTTTTACCTGTGGTCGCACCGGAGGTGGAAACATAAAAGAGAAAAATGAAAAGTGAAGAATGAAAAGTGAAAATGATACATGAAAAGTGAAAATGAAGAATGAAAAATGAAAAATGAAAAATGAAAATGAAAAACCAAATGTAAGGTGCAGTCCCTGACTGCACTCATGATTGAAAAATAAATCTTTTGAAAAAGCTTTCCTTTTTCTTTGTTAAGTTTTTTATCGCCGAGTTTTCGATCCTGCCGTTCAGGGTGATCTATTTTTTTTCAGACGTGAGTTTTTTCCTGATGTATTACCTTGCCCGGTATCGCCGTAAAGTAGTGAGGAAGAATCTGGAATTGTCATTTCCTGAAAAATCATCCGGAGAAATCATAACTCTTGAAAAGAAATTCTACCACCATCTCTGTGATATCATGCTCGAGAGCCTGAAAGCCTTTTCCATGAACGATAAGGAGATGATCAGCCGGTATTGGATCACGAATCCGGAACTGATAAACGATTATTTTTTAAAGGAAAAAAGCGTGATCGTGGTCACCGGGCATTACAATAACTGGGAATGGGGCAGTATTGCGGCATGTTTGCAATTGAAACATCATCCCATCGGATTTTACAAACCCATCAAAAACGAGTGCATCGACAACTATATGCGCGGTAACCGGGAACGGAACGGGGCAAAGGTAGTATCCATTACGAAAACATCGGAATCTTTCCAGTTATACAAATCTGAACCTGCCCTTTTTCTGATGGTGGCCGACCAGAGCCCTTCAAAGATAGAACTTGCCCACTGGAGACCTTTTCTGAACCGGGAAACGGCATTCCTGCATGGTCCCGAGAAACATGCCAGGCTAAATAACCTGCCGGTAGTATACGCCCGGATCAATAAAGTAAAAAGAGGATATTATTCTGTTGCTTTCCAACTTCTGACCGAAAACCCTGCTGAGGTTCCGGAAGAAGGGATTACGGGGTTGTTTGCTGAAGCGCTGGAAAAGACTATTCGCAGGCAGCCGGAGTACTGGCTGTGGTCGCACAAACGGTGGAAACACGAGCGTATACACGATTTATGATATATGATTTATGATTTAGGATTCAGATTCACGATTTATGATTCAGATTCACGATTCACGATTCAGGATTCAGGATTACGAGTGTTCAAAACCTGTTTTGACAATAATTTTAACAACATTGATT
>JBLNAN010000133.1:0-4894 GCA_050259355.1 Syntrophothermus sp.
CGGAATCCGATCCGTATATCACACTGACCGACAGCACGAGCTTCATCGGCGACATTCCCGCCGGCCAGGTGGTGACGGTGACCAATGCCTTTCTGTTCAACGTCAGCTCCATTGTCCCCGACAATCACGCCTTTTCCATGCAGATCCACATCAGTTCCACCGAGCATAATTTCAACCGGGACATGAATCTCGTGGCATTTGCACCGGATATCAGGGCAGGCCGGATCATGGTGCTGGATGGTGACAATGAACGACTCGACCCGGGAGAAACCACCGACATTAAAGTGCTGTACAAAAATTCAGGCGGGGCGAAAGTTCAGAATCTCGTGGTTAACCTTGTAGCGGCCGATCCGGCACTAACCATCAACAATGGAATTGCAAGCATAGGAACACTGAATTCGGATTCCACCGGAATCGCCACCTTCAACATTACGGCCTCTCCCAATGTTGCATTCGAACACCTGTACAAATTCAACTCGGCCCTTACCGCTTCCAATGGCTTCTCCGGAAACGACAGCCTGTTCCTCTTCTCGGGTGAGATCGTGGAAGATTTCGAAACCGGCACACTTACAAAATTCCCCTGGTTCTGCGGAGGCTTTGGATACTGGTATTCCGACGTGAGCGACCATTATGAAGGGATCTATGCTGCCCGGTCGGGATGGATTTACGACAATGCTGAATCTTCCCTGAATCTGTCAGTCAGGATCCTCACCGACGGGGATATCACGTTCTGGAAAAAGGTCTCCTGCGAGAACGATCCCAACGGAACCAACTACGACTGGCTCGGTTTTTTCATCGACAATGTTGAACAGGCCCGCTGGGACGGTGTGATCGGATGGAGCCGGGAGTCCTTCCCGCTCACCACCGGTTATCATACACTCAAATGGGTGTATCATAAGGACTATTCCGTGTCGGCAAATGCAGATGCCTGCTGGGTGGATTTTATTACTTTCCCGCCCTTTTCCAACGGTTGGCCTGTCATTTCCACGACCCCTTCTACCATCTCAAAAACACTCGATGCTGGCCAGTTTGGAGTGGATTCACTGCTGGTCTCGAATGTCGGCGGCGGTATCATGGATTTTTCGGTCATGGTGTTTGATACCACGGCCAACAAGAGCGTGATGGCACCCGATAACCTTACTGGTTCCTACATTGAATGTTATACCGATGGTTTTATTCCCGGCCAGACTTTCAGCTGGACCTTTGCCGTTCACAACAACAGTACCGACAACGAGTTCATCAGGGAAATCAAAATGGATTTTCCCTACCAGATCAATGTTGCCACTGCTACCAATTTTTCGGGAGGAACCCTGGGCGAATTGGTTTCCAATGGCATCACCGGACCAGGCGCCAATATCACATGGCATGGCGAGAGCTCCGGCGGCAAAGGCGTGATCAAACCGGGTGAAAGTGCCTCAACCATGATCACGGGTACTATTCAGGAGGACTATTTGGATGATGCTTTTGTGGTATATTCCATCCGCGGCGACTCCACGGGTGCGGTACCGCATGATTCGGCCGCCCATATACGGCTTAAAAACTTCAGCCTGCCCAATACCTGGCTCACCCTCTCCAATAATTTCGGGAAAGTGATGCACGGCAACGGTTCTTCGGTAAAACTTCATTTTAACGCGTCCGGAGTACCCGCGCCTTCAGACTGGTCCTGCAACGTGGTTGCCAGGGACAAGAACAACAACAAAGTCACCATTCCGGTTGTTATGCATGTTAATGACACCACGGTGATCAACGGAACGGGTCAGTCCGGCAATAATCTCCGGGTAAAAATTTATCCCAATCCGTTCAGAGAAACCGTGACCCTGAAATATACCCTGCTGGAAAGCCAGGGCGTGGAAGTAACTATTTTTGATTACGCGGGTAAAATAATCCGTCACCTTTCTTCCAAAGTACAGGACGCAGGAACGTTCACCCTCAACTGGGATGGCCGCGATGACCGGGGAAATGGTATGCCATCAGGTGTCTATA
The DNA here is from genome assembly GCA_050259355.1 of Syntrophothermus sp. Lineage (GTDB taxonomy): Bacteria > Bacteroidota > Bacteroidia > Bacteroidales > FEN-979 > FEN-979. Next base: position 1,984 of record JBLNAN010000133.1, read on the forward strand.
TCCTTACAATGAAGGCAGGAAATTCAACCGCCACGGGAAAACTTGTCAAAGTAAACTAACATACCGGAATGAATAAAAAAAGAAAGAAACTGCTCATATTGCTCGTTATCCTGGTTCTGCTGATTGCCGGAGCACTCATTTTCCTGCGCTATTTTTCCCTGCAAAGAATATTTGCACGGGGTACCGATAGCGAAATGGCCGTTGCAATTCCCGGAAATATTCCCAACTCCCTCTTTTTCAATTTTGAAAATGATACCGGGAACTTCGATAAAAGTCTTTTTTATAAAGGAATTGCACATTCCGGCGTTATCTCGGCGAAAGCATTTGGTAAAAATACTTTCAGCTATTCAATCAGCCGGACCGGCAAGGATGTGGGAATAAAAAATCTGACGGCAGTGGCCCTGAGCGCATGGCTGTATGTTTTTCCCGATGATTCGCCGGTGGAGGCATCGCTGGTTTTTACGGGGGCCAACGGCAATATAAGCATCTGCTGGAACGGGATCTCCCTGAAAGGTGAAGTTCCCCGCGGGAAATGGTTCAAGATCAGTGGCAAATTTGACCTTGCTTCTGTGGCCTTTACCGATGAATCTAAAATCCAGGCATACCTGTGGAACAACAGCAGTACCCGCATCCTGATGGATGATCTTTTTATTTCCTTCGGAAAACCTGCTGAAAGAATGGGCGATACCACCCTGTTAGACCTGACTGTTCAGCCTTATTCTGAAAGATTTAATTATCCTCCCTTCCGAACGAAATATTTTCAGAAAGAAGAATCGGGAAATGAAGATGCTTCTTATTTTCTGGGCAATGGACAATCATCTCAATTAAAATTTGAGAAAGATGACAAGATCATCACCGGTGATTTTGCCGGTAACGGAATCACCGGGATCCTGGTGGCCGGAAAGAAATCCTCGTCAGGGACCTATTACTTCTGCAGCAAAAGCAGAAAATTCAACAAAACGGAAACAGTCATTCCCTCGGAAATCATCATGGCGGAAGAGGTTTTTATTGTTAGAAACGGGAAAAAAGACCTTCTGCTTGCAAAGGGAAATTCCTCGTTTACCTTGCTGGAATGGATCAACCCAAAAGATCCCTGTAATCCCGGAAACGAACGTAGTCATTTCAATACCCTATGGTCGGGAAATTTCGAAGGAATGAATATTTCAGATGAATATGCTTCCGCGGATATTGACGGCGACCGGGTGGCAGAGATCGTGGGGATTGGAAAAAACGGATCATGGAAAATATTCCGTTTTAATTCAGGAAAATGGACCCTCATCGCCTCCTCTGGTCCCGGTGATCAAACCTTTGCCCGGATCAGCATTGACCTGAATCTATCTTCCGGTAAATTTCTGAAAAGATACCCTGCCGATTTGTTGCTGGCAGTTTCAAAAAATGGTTTTGATCTTCTCCGGTACGATGCAGGTAGCCGTTCTTTTTCTTCCTGCTTCCGGGGAAAAGAAGGTGGAAAAGTGGTCGGGCTGGATACACTGAGACCCGGTGACCAGTTTCTCTGCGGGGATTTTGAAAGAAATGGTAATGTAAAAGTCTTCCGGTATAACCGCGACTGGCGATATGACCTGAAAGAGATCAGTTTCAACGACAGTACTTACCAGATCATGAATACCATGGATTTTTCAGGATATTCCCAGGATCACAATCCCAAATATTCCGAAATACTTAAACTTTACCCGGGAAATTTTCTGGGGCAGGGAACATTTTCGATGTTATGTCTTCAGAGAAACCCGAATTCGGGATTATTCCCTGATGTGATCGGGATTTACAAGTACAACAAATAATTTTTTAGAGCCGTCATTTCAAGCCATGATTAAAAATACAGGTGCAGCATTTTTATTATTTCTGTTTTTGATACTATTCGGGGGATGCAGTAAAAAAACACCCGACACAAAAGATGCTCCCGCGGGCGATTTCGAGGTAGCTGATTTCAATCCGCTCCAGAACTGGAACTACGACTCCGCCGGGGTAGTCAGCAACGCTGAAAACCACCTTAAATCCATAAATCTGGATTATAATGGCGCCCTCGACAACGGGTTTATCATCCCTACCATCCACCAGGTGAAGGAAGGAAAATTTATCTTCAGCTTTTCCCTGAAAAACAAACGCAAACAGGACCGGAAATTCTATTACAAGATTTATTACCAGAATGAATCTTACAAATTTCCCGAAAGAGATCCCATGGACAGTACCCGTCAGAACCTGTATGCCCAGGAAAATTTTTATGGAAGCTGGGAAGATGTCACGGTTACCTTCATGGAAACACCGGTCATTTCCGGGGATAATGATTACCACCAAATAACCGGCGATTTCAGGATCGCGGGGAATCCGAGGGATGAGAAACGTTATTATTCCGACAAGAATGACCGTTGGAAAAGAAACCCGCGGGTGGGCAGATACAGCTTTCTGCTGGTGGTCACAACGGATGAAAACCTGAAAGCCATTCCGGAATATATCAAAAACATTTCCCTGATGAAGGATGGAAACTTTGTTCACCCCTATTTCTATTTCTTCACCGGGGAAGGCAAAAATCTGACTTCAACCGTTTCGCTCAGAGCCGCTGTAGAACTCGCGGTGGTGGCCAAACCTGACCCTGCTGCCGGTATTTACATCTCTGACGGGTACTTCAACAACAAGGGAACCGGCGCTTATTTTTGCAAAACCTGCGGCGTTGATCCTGAACTCAAAAAAAATGCCCCGTTTGAACAATTTACACACTACATTGATGCAAGTACCAAGATGGCCAATATCCCGGTAATCGCCGATGTGCTGAAGGATAATTATTCGCTCACCGATTACAACTGGGACCGGCAGTTCTATACCAAAGAAGAACTCGTGAATGTGCTGGCCACGGAAAGCAGGGAGCCCTGCAAGACCGCCATTGCCGACGCTGAGA
>JBLNAN010000134.1:0-2690 GCA_050259355.1 Syntrophothermus sp.
AGGGCGGCCAATGATTATCTTTCCCGCTACCGCGGCAATCCCTACGAGTTTTTTGTGCGAACCAGGATCCGGCATGTATACAAGCCAAAACCCTGGGGTTTCGGATGTGAGTTTTTCAGCGGTTACGGTATCTTTTCAGGATCCCTGCAGACACATTACACCAACAATGTTCCGATAGGCGTGGATTTCGACATCACCTTGTTTGAATTTGTTCTGTACCTCCGCGATTACATCGGCTTTTCAAAAACGGTGCACGAGTTCAACGGCAAAAATACGGCTGTGTGGGAAAAGAATTCACAGGTGAGGGTATTTCTGCCGGAAGCATCAATCGGCTATAATTTTTCTAAAAACAGCCGTTTCCGGATAGTACCCTTCGGGGGCATAGGTTCCATGGACGTTTCACCCACCACCTACGACTTGGAACACGAGGAAGGACTGGATAAATATGATTTGACATTTACCACCACCTGGATTACCGGGATAAACTTTGATCTCATGCTGGGACGGCAGAAAAATTCAGGCTTACCAAAAAAGTCAGGTTATTTCGTGCGTATCCGGTATGCTTATACCTTCCCCCAGTTTGGCAGGTATTATCCGGGGTTTGAAGGGAATATGCAATACATTACCCTTGGGATTGGTACCTATACCAGGGGAATTAAACGCGACTATTAATCTTTCATGATGAAAAATATCCTAATACTGGTGATGGTGATGGTTCTGTCCGTCTCCTGCCATCGCAATTCAGATAAAGAGGAATTGAAAAACGCCATCTTTACAACAGAAAAAGAATTTGAAAAAATGACTGCTGACAAGGGCATCGCGGAATCATTCTATTTTTTCGCGGATGAAAACGCGGTAATTCTCAGGGAAAGGGATACCCTGATCCATGGAAAAGAAAATATCAGGAATTACTACGAGAAGAAGAACCTCCGCAATGTCACGCTCCACTGGACACCAGATTTCATTGAGGTCTCAGACGACGGAACCCTGGGCTACACCTATGGAAAATATTCCTGGAAAGTCAAAAGCGAAGATGGATCCGTGAAAGAGTTGAAAGGAGTTTTTCATACCGTCTGGAAAAAACAAAAAGACCATACCTGGAGATATCTCTGGGATTAAAAGGTTAAGTCTGCCTTCGGCAAGCTCAGGCAGCCCTTCGAAATGCTGAACTTGTCCACTGAACTCGTCCCACGCAGGCTGAACCTGCCGGAGCTTGTCCCACGCAAGCTGAGCCTGCCGAAGCTTGTCGAAGCCTGCCCCCCTCTTGTTATTATCCTTCATTTTGATTATCTTGTTTTAAAAAAAAGATGATCATGGAGGAAGTTTTACATATTGCAAAGAACTGCCGGCATTATGCCATGTGCAAGATTGATTTCCTGGGAACCGGGGTTTGTGCATCGGGGACAGAGAAAGGTTTTGTGAGCTATTTTCCGCAGGGGCGGATGGATCTGTACGCGGCACTGGCAGAAAATAAAATACCTGTCACCGAAAAGGTGATTGACATTGCGGATACGTGTGATCTCTGCGGGAAATGCAATTTCCAGTGCTATTTCGTGGCAGAACTGAAGCCGGTTGCGGTGATGAAAGCGCTGAAAGACTACGTTGATCAATACGTGAAGGATGGAAAGATTCCTGAAAAGGAGCATGTGGACCCCGTACTGGAAGAGTTCCGGATGATCGTGGGTACCCCCTGGGCAACCAGCGATAAAGGCATCGCCATCAGCTATGCGCATGATCCTTCGCCGGTCACGCTGCCTCGTCTTCCCCGTTACGTGGTTATGCCGGGGTCTGTCGACGAGGTTTCGGCGGTAATGAAGCTGATCAGCCGCCAGGGATTCCACTATGCCGTAAGGGGTAACGGTTCCAGCGTGATGGGATTTGTAATGAGCGAAGACGTTGTGCTGGACATGGGCAGGATGAAGGAAATCACCTTTGATGAGGCGAACTGGAAAGTCAGGACCGGCCCGGGAGTATCGGCCTTTGAGCTGCAGCAGGAAGCTTCGAAAAAAGGCTTCAGGGTAAATGTTGCTGAGCCGTCTGCCCTGGTCTGCGCCAATATCATGTGCTCCGGAATATTTTCAACCTGGTCGGCTGCCTATGGCACGCTGGCCGACAATTTTATCAATGCTGAATTTGTTGATCCGGACGGAAATTATTTCACCCTGAATGATAAGAATGCCGCGAATCTTTTTGCATTTGAAAAAAAGGAAAACCCTGTTCAGGGGATATGCGTGGCAGTTGAGATGAAGCTGTACCCTATAACCGGCGATGAGCAGGGGATTCTTGTTCCATTCGAGGAGCTTACCGGTGCCCTGGATTTTGCCAGGGAGTGTTCCGTGCGCCGTTTGGGTCTGGCCATCGGTGTACTGGGAGGTGAATATATCTCCGCTTTTATCGCACCCACCAAAAAGCTGGCGGCCAAAGCCAGGGAAACCTTTTCAGAAAAACTGAACATTGCCTATCTTGTTCAGATCATTGGCGACCAGCACTCGATCCGGAGCATCCGGGAAATGGGTTTGCCTTTTTTCGACCAGGAACTTTTCCGTATCCTGATGCTGGGTCTTCCATCACTTGCCAATGCCGGCTGGGTAGATCTTTTTAAAGATCATTTTCATGATGTGGCATTCGGTTATCTGAAACTGGAAAACTTCAGAGATCTGGCCGAAACAGCCCTGATGCCGTCTCCCTCG
>JBLNAN010000135.1:0-3080 GCA_050259355.1 Syntrophothermus sp.
CAGAAGATATTTTACGTGATGGCAGGAAATCCTTCGAGAACGGACTGCCCACCTCTGATCTTGTGAAGGATGTCGACACCACGATCTGGGGCCGGGTTCCGTCACAGCAGGCACTCGTGGACGCTTTTAATAACGATCCCACCTCCAGGCAATTCCAGGATGTTGGTTATGATGGTCTCCGCGATGGTGATGAAAGAACATTTTTTGATTCTTCTTACCTGGCCAAGGTTTCCAACCGTTTCGGGCCTACCTCCAATGCATACCAGATGGCACTGACTGATCCTTCCTCCGATGATTATCATTATTTCAGGGGAACAGATTATGACAATGACCCTCTGTATTCCAGCATTCTCAACCGCTACAAGAAATTCAACGGTCCCGACGGGAACTCCCCTACCACCGAAAACCAGCCCGAAAGCTACAACACCATGGGCTCATCCATGCCCAATGTGGAAGACATCAACCGCGACAACACCCTCAGCGAAAGCGAAAGATATTACCAGTACGTGGTTCACCTGACCCCGGATAAGATGAAGGCAGGCGAAAATTATATTACGAATGTTTACAAGGCGAGTGATATTCCGCTGGCTAATGGTACCCGCGGCACCGTAAAGTGGTACCAGTTCAAGATTCCCATCCGTACCCCGGATAAAGTTGTTGGAAATATTCAGGATTTTACCTCCATCCGTTTCCTCAGGATGTTCTTCAAGAACTTCCAGCGCCCGGTGGTATGCCGTTTTGCCACCCTCGAACTTTCCCGCGGTGAATGGCGTAAATATGCCTATGATCTTCTTCAGCCCGGCGAATATATTCCTGACGGAAATGAAAATCAGACCACTTTTGATATTTCCACGGTCAACATCGAGGAAAATGGCAGTAAACAGCCCGTTCCTTATGTGATGCCCCCGGGAATCGAGAGGGAGACCAACTGGGGAACCACCAATCAGCAGAAGCTGAACGAGCAGTCTATGGTACTCAAGATCTGTAACCTGGTGGATGGCGACGCCCGGGCTGCCTATAAAACGACCGAATTTGATTTCCGCCAGTTCAAACGCCTGCAGATGTTTGTTCATGCCGAACGTACCATCAAAAGCCAGAGCATGAAAAAAGGTGACCTGACCGTTTTCGTCAGGCTGGGCTCTGACTTCACCCAGAACTATTACGAATATGAAATCCCGCTTACTTTCACCGAGTGGGGCACCTCGGCAACCGATGTTTACGGTATATGGCCGGAGACCAATGATTTTGACATTAATTTTGACGAGCTGGTAAAAGTCAAACAGAACAGGAATGTAGCCATGCGGGGCACCGGTTCAACGGTAGGCCTTGGAATTCCTTATGTCGAATATGTTGGCGACAACCGCATCACGGTGATGGGTTCACCAACCATCAGCGATGTTAAATCCATCATGATCGGAGTTCGTAATCCTAAAAAAAGCGCTAATAATGTTTCTGATGATGACGGGCAGGATAAATGCGCCGAAGTTTGGGTGGATGAATTACGACTGACCGACTTCAACAATTATGGCGGATGGGCCGGTACCGCAAGGATTGCAGCCGATCTGGCCGATCTGGGCAGGGTTCAGCTCACCGGCAGTTACAGCAGCGACGGTTTTGGCACACTCGAACAGAAGCAGACGCAACGGCAGCTGGAATCAATTCTCGGGCTTGGCTTCGACAGCGACTTTGAACTGGGAAAATTCTTCCCCGAAAAATCAGGAATCCGCATCCCGGTTCACTTCGATTATTCAATCACACAGATGACTCCCCGGTATGATCCACTCAATCCTGACGTTCTCCTGAAAGAAGAGTTGAAAACCTTTTCGAATAAACAGGAGAAGGATTCTGTTCGTTCACTTCGTGAAGATTATACCCAGCGAAAGAATTTCAATCTCATGAACGTGAGGAAGGACAGGATGGGCAATGCCAAACCAAAGGTTTATGATATCGAGAATTTCAATGTCAGCTATGCCTATTCCGAAATTTTCCACAGGAGCGAGGATGTGGCTTATGACCTGAAGAAGAAATACACCGGGGGGTTGGGCTATAATTTTACCACGCTGCCCAAAGCCGTCACGCCATTTTCTCGGAACAGGAGCATAACCAAGCACAAGGGATTGCGACTGATCTCGGATTTCAACTTTTATTATCTGCCAAAGTCCTTCTCCTTCCGAACAGATATGAACCGGGAGTACGATGAGCGGCAGTTCAGGAACAAGAGCCTGGCCATCATTCCAATGCAAACCTTTTATATCAAGCGCTGGGACTGGTCAAGGATCTATGATCTGAAATATGATTTTGCCCGCTCCCTCCGGTTTACCCTGTCGGCCAACGTAAATTCATTTATCCATGAACCGCCTGGAAAGGTTGACCATGAAGCCAGTCAGCAGATCTGGGATCAGATTTTTTCTTTCGGAACGGCCACCAATTACAACCAGCAGTTCACTGCAGCGTATGATATTCCTTTCTCGAAAGTGGGATTTCTTGACTGGATTTCACTTCTGGCCGGCTATCGCGGCGATTACCACTGGACCGCAAGCCCGGTATCTATTCAGGCAAGATTCGGAAACACCATTGAAAATTCCCAGGGCTTTACGCTCAACGGTACCCTCACCTTTACGAAACTTTACGATAAGGTACCTTATCTGAAAAAGATCAACCAGAAAAATGATAACCTGAGAAGGCAGCCTCCTGCTGGCAAAAATCAAAAACCTGATAAAAACCAGCAGGCAAAAATCGACAGTCTTGATCTTAAACCAACTTTTAATCTGGGCAAGTATCTGCTTGATGGTACGCTCCGGATCCTGATGGGCGTCCGAAAGGCAACTTTCAACTACGTTCAGGGTAACGGTACGACCTTGCCGGGATTTATGCCCAAGCCGGGAATCCTGGGTAACGACTGGGGAAAAAGTGCCCCGGGGCTGGGCTTCATTTTCGGGGTGCAGGAACCGAATTTCCAGTATACCGCCGCCAACGAAGGATGGTTGTCAGAAGATTCGCTTCTGAATACCGCCTACTGGAAAAAGTTCAATGAAAACCTCACGATAAACGTCACCATCGAGCCCATCAATGATCTCCGG
>JBLNAN010000136.1:0-6521 GCA_050259355.1 Syntrophothermus sp.
TGATTCTTGATTCTTGATTCTTGATTCTTGATTGTTGATTGTTGATTTGATTTTATTTAATTTTGAAATCCCATAAAAAAATACCCTGTCTCTGATTAACCGGTTCACCTGACTCACGCAACTCACGCAACTCACGCAACTCACGCAATTCACCTAACGCACGCAATATGTCCCAGGAAGATCTTTTCAACGCGATCATCACCAAAGCATCCCTGAAGCAGGATGTGTACTCGGAAACGCTCACCGTTTTTAACAAGATGAAGGCTGAAAGCCATTCAATGGTAACTGCTTACCAGCAGGCAAATCCCGGAAATGGCCACCGTATTCCTTTCGAATTTTCAGATCACGGTCCCTTTGAATTCGAAATCAAGTTCGGTGGAGATGTCCTGATTTTCTTCATGCACAGCAATATTTTTGATTTCTCCCGCGACCATGAAGTGATGCGGTCACAGTACATCCGCGATGACAAGAACAGGTCCTATTGCGGGATCATTCATATCTTCAATTTTCTCGCGGATTCTTTCCGCTACAACCGGATAAACGACCTGGGATACTTGATCGGAAGGGTCTTCGTGAACCGGGAGAAACACTATTTTATCGAGGGAAAACGGGAAATAGGACAGCTTTATAACAATTTTGCCACCTCGGTCATGGACGATGAAGCCGTTCTTTCCATCATCTCCTCGGCAATACGCTATACACTGAACTTCGATCTGTTGACGCCTCCTTTCGACAGCCTCAAGGAAGTTAGCGTGATGGAAATGAAAAACACCATCGACAGCATCCAGATACGCACAGCAAAACGTCTGGGCTATCGGTTCCAGGCAGACAAGGTTGAGGAAGAAGGATAAATCAGGGGATTATTTATTGGCCAGCTGCGCTTTGAAAGCCGTTAGCACTTCCAGATCATCGGGGCTGATATAATGAGTCGCCACGGCCTGTTCAGCCAGTATGTCGTAATCGGAAAGGGTGATCAGCTTGCAGTTGGTGTTTTCGAATGCCTTGGTGGCGGCCGGGATATTGTAGGTGAAAATGGCTACCATTCCTTCAATCACGCATCCTGCCTCACGCAAAGCGGCAACCACTTCCAGACTGCTTTTACCGGTTGATATCAGGTCTTCCACAACGACCACTTTCTGGCCTGGTTCAATTTTTCCTTCTATCATATTCGTCAGACCATGATCTTTCCGGGAGGTCCTGACATAGGCAAACGGAAGTTCAAGGATATCGGCCACCAGGGCTCCCTGTGCAATACCGCCGGTAGCCACGCCGGCGATCACGTCGGGGTTAAAATTATCCCTGATGATATCGGCGAAGCGGTCGCGGATGAATTTTCGTATGGCCGGAAACGAAAGGGTGATCCTGTTATCGCAGTAAATGGGTGATTTAATTCCTGAAGCCCAGGTGAAAAGATCTTTAGGACTCAGCTTAACAGCCTTGGTTTCAAGCAGGTATCCTGCCATTTTCAGCGCGACATCATTTTTGTAGATCATAGGAAGGAAAATAGGTTTTTTCTGGGTAAATTTACCCAAAATCATCTTCAGTAATGAAAACATTGAAAATATTTCTTGAAAACCGGATCATCCTGCTTACGACGAGTCTTCCGGTACCCGGGGATGAGAAGGAAATGACGGTTTGGTCGCCAAACCGCCACCAGGTCAGGAAGCAGTTTCGTGATTTCGAAAGAAAAACTTTCCTGAATAAACTGGTCATGTACCAGCCCGACAGTCTTGAAAAGCTTTTCAGGAGTTTTGCCGCCGGCTTTACATACGTGGAAGCTGCCGGTGGAAGGGTGATCAATGAAAAAGGAGAATTGCTGATGATTTTCCGGTACGGAAAATGGGATCTGCCCAAGGGCAAGCTGAATAAAAAGGGCGAAGGTGAGGAATCACCGGTTGAAGCCGCGGTAAGGGAAGTAAAAGAAGAAACGGGACTGACAGAAGTTGTTCCGGGAGCAGAGCTTCCTTCCACCTATCATATCTTCAGTCACCGCGAAAATCGTATCCTCAAGCGAACCTACTGGTTTGAAATGACCGCCAAATCAGATCAATCGTTATCCCCGCAGACGGAAGAAGATATCTCCATCGCGAAGTGGATGAACCGGGAAGAACGGCTGGAAGCGATGAAGAACACGTATGCTTCCCTGATGGAACTGTTGCAATACGAATAAAATTTTCAAAACTTTTTGCAAAATTCCAAATAATTTGTAATTTTGCCGCCCTGAAACACCGAAAGGGCCCGTTCGTCTAACGGTTAGGACGCCAGGTTTTCATCCTGGTAATAGGAGTTCGATTCTCCTACGGGCTACAAAAAAAAGCTGCAGAGATGCAGCTTTTTTTGCTTTTATCAGAATGATATTCGGTAAATTTACTAGAGAATAAAAATATTACTCTGACTGAAATCTTTGATCATGAATGTCCAGGCCGGCAACATCATTAAGAAATATAAAGAACTCAGCGACAAGTACTTTTATATCAAGGATATTGCCATATTTGTCTTTTTAACCTTCGTCATCCATTATGTCTACCGGTTCTGGATGATCCAATATGATTTCAGAATATTGGGGATTCAGGTTATTACGCCGGGTTTGGAAGCCTGGTTCGCAAGGGTGGTTTTCCTGATGAATTACTGGATAATGAACCTGTTCAGCTCTTTTACCGTTCAGGACAATGTCTTTGTATTTGCCAACGGATATAGCCTTGAAGTAACCTTTGGATGTTCAGGTATTAAGCAAATCCTGCAGTTTGTTGTACTGATGATGATTTTCCCGGGACCCTGGAAACACAAGCTCTGGTACATTCCCATGGGGGCTGTCATCGTGTTTCTGGTAAATGTATTGCGCATACTGCTACTATGCGTGGTGATGAACTATCTGCCCCGGTATTTTAATTTCACCCATGACTATCCGCTGAGGGTTATCTTTTATGTTGTGATTTTTATCCTCTGGGGAATCTGGAATGAGAAATTCAACCGGAAAGGCTTTAAAACCCAAAGTTAAACCCGGCGGTAAAAGTGTTTGTCTTTCCCTGATAAAATTTCGGCGTAAATAAATTCAGATAATATTCAGGCTGATGACCATCGGCTGAAAATCCCTGTATATCCCCATTGTCATAACGCATCACGAGGTAACAGTTGCTTGCAAACTGGTATGAAGCCCCGATGGAAATGGTTTGCGATTGCCAGGTTTTATCTTGCCGGAGGGGATATCGTTCGGCTTCAAAACCATTGGTATAGGCATATTCATTGTAATGCGTGGCCAGAAGGTAACTTCCCGTGACCTGCAAGCGCTGAAAGGGCATCCACGTGATTTCAGAATAAAAGTCGGTAGAATTATCCCTTAGATAGCTTCCAAGATTGAACTTGTTGGATTCGAAGGTGAGGGTTGGGACGTAGTGCTTGTACACCATCGGATTGGAACAGGTATACTCGCATCTTAGAATCACATCGCGAAGCGGCCAGTTATTGAGGGAAAATCCACCTTTTCCGCTGATGAAGTTATGACGGGTATCATTGGCAATCCGGGTGGTGGAAAAATCATCAATATAAACGGTCGCAAAAAGATGTAGGTGCTTAATGTTGTACGATTCGATGTTCAGAAACATCTGCGAGTTTTCGTTGTCCATGCCATGGGTATACGTGTGATCAATGGACTTGAAGAACGAAAGAGGTATCAGATATTCTATCTGAATTCCGTTCATGTCGGAATAGATAATGGAATTTCCTATGGAAATATTAAGATTTCTGAATGGAATCAGCGTGATCATGTTGGCCGAGATATACTTGGCCCTGTAAACCTGGCGGTATGCTCCATTCGTGTAATAGGAATTTGCCGAATCCACAACTTCTGACACGAGTAAACCATGTACATAATTGAAATCAATCCATTTTGCCGGAAAGATATGAAGGCGAAGATGGGCAAAGGAAGGGGTTCTTCCCGAAAAAATGTTGGCGCCATGATAATTGGTCCCCCAGGCAAAATGATCTTTTACCAGCCCTACATCACCCCATTTCCATCCATAGGTGATCCCGGCTCTCATCTCTGACCAGTCGCCACCTTTACGCCCTCCTTCATTAATTTTGAAATTGCCTCCCATCTCTTGTGTGAAATACCCTGGGAAAGCCAGAATTTCATTGATGTGATTATCCCTCAGGCTGGCATAAAAGCCCCAGTGACCGCCAATGGTACCATAACCTTCCACACCTCCCCAGGTATGCGTAACAGATCCCTTTTCATTCACACTGTATTGAATGCCGTAAATGGGTCGTATAACACTGGTAAACAAACTGTCCTTGTAAGTCAGTCCAAAAGGCGCCAGCGAGGTCGCCAGGTGTTTGTTCTTCTTGAAAAAATTAAACTTCTCCCGCCATTGTAATGTATCGGGCATGGCCAGATCCGGGCGGTAAGCTCTTAAATAAAAATCAAGCTCCCGGGCCTGCCTTTTGGTCAACTGGTCGCGGTGTTTGCCGGTTTCCACCAGTTTGCCGGCTATATAAGCTTTTGAAAAGGGCATTACAGCAAAATTCAGAGAGATAATTTTAGCCGAGGCCATTTCATCGAGAAATAAATAAATGGACCGGTTGCTGATATGTTCGGGGATGAATTGGCCGTAACCCAAATTGATAAATAGTAAAAACAGGAATGGCAGGTAGAGTTTTTTCATGTCGTTTATTTGCTCCTTGCCTTACGGAACACGATATTATAAAAGGCCATGAAGAAATATTTCATATCGGTTAAATGGGGATGTTTTTCGTACATCTCGAGATATTTAAGTTCCGATTCCATTATTTCTTCAAGTGTTTTTGGAAGATCAGCATAAAAAGGAGGGAAGAGACCCGGCTTGAATTCTGTTCTTTTTTTCTTCAGTTCTTCAGAATATAAATTAAAGTAATGATTGCTAAGCGGCCTTACGCCCACCAGTTTCAGATCACCTTTTAAAATATTTATGATCATCGGCAGTTCATCAATCCAGAATTTTCGCAGGAATTTGCCCGTGGTCGTTACGCGAAAATCATCTTTAAATTTCCCGCCTTCCTGCAGGTGGTTTTGCTTGTAGATATATTCCTGCAGATACTCGGAATACGGATGCATGGTCCTGAACTTGTACACCTGTATCGGAACGTTTTTCTTGCCCATTCTTTTAAGACTGATCAGCGCACCGTATGTCGGATTCATATCGTAAAACGGTTCTCCTGTTTTCCGGGCGACAAAAAACAGCTTTTCATCAATATATTCCTCGGATAATATTTCAAATCCGCAGGAATACAGCCGCCCCAGAGATTCTGCCTTCGACAGCGCCCGTCCGTAGCCATTGGTGAGAAAAAAATATATCTTTTTGAAAAAGGGGAGTTTGGGAAATACCCTTTTAAAAATAAAATAAAAAAAGTACGCGATGTAATTGAGTACCGGGGGATTATGATCAAGGATACTCTTTTTCCGGCTTTCATTGGTAAAGACGTAATCAATGAAAATTCCCCCAGGCGGGAGCTTTGAATTAACGGTTTCAAAAAACCGGTTGATCCTCTTAATATCATTGATGGGCTTCAAATTCACAAAAGAATTGAAACCTTCCGCCGGGATGAGATTCAGATTGAAAGAAGTGGTGGTTGACAATACAAGAACCGGATCATGGCCTGCATCAAGATTTTCATTAATAAATGCATAACCCTTTTCTCCGGCCATCTCCCGGATGTCAGCCCGGAAATCCTTTAATGTAAAGGATTCTATATGTTCTGATTTCTCGACTTTTCCTGATGCAAGTGAACTCGAAATAGTGCCGTTTTTTGCCAGATACTCGAGTACTTCCTGGGTATTGTCAGACAAGCGGTTCAGTTTCCGGTAATAATAAAAAAGTGAAAATAAAATTACCTCCGATACAATCGATAGTCCGATGGTACCCAGCACGATCATTCTTGAAAAAGAGAAACGGTCGAAAATAAAAACTGAAACGAGTACGGCTGACAGAATGATCAGGTCGGTCACCAATACGGGGCGCACGAAATCGGCCAGCGTTTTTTTGTTCTTATAGGTATACTTGTTAAAGCCCACAGAAGCGATGGACCACAGCACCAGGAAAACCAGGAACAACTGACCATAATAAGGCAGATAATACCGCATGGTTCCCGGTTTGATCCAAGCAAAAAGCAGAAAGCAGCAGACCACCAGGAACAAGTCGACTGCATAAAATAAAAACGCGTATCGTAAATTTTTTATTTTTCCTAAAAAACTCGTCATAAGGGCGATATTTACCCAAAGAAAATCCTGAAAAAGTTGAGAAAGGGTTTATTTTTGTCCAGATGACAAAGATAGCTTATTCTTTTTCACGAGTATCCGTTTGACCTGATTTTTTAACCCCTGAAAAATCAATTCCTTATACCACGGTACCAAACGGTCGGACCATCGCTGGGGATGGAAGGTCATCATGACCATTTTCGGAAATGTACACTCTTTCAGCGAGTTCATAATTTCCTGCGTTTTGTGATATTTCACATTGAAAATATCATCTTACCTTATAAACATATAC
>JBLNAN010000137.1:0-10149 GCA_050259355.1 Syntrophothermus sp.
GTAGTAAGTATAACTCATGCCATTTTTTTTCCCCTTATGGTAAGTCGTTTGTTCCCTGGGCTTTCCACCTGGAAAAAAGCGAATCAGGTCGCCTTCAAGCTGATCTTTTTTATAATGACATTCAAGTTGTTTGGATCCATCTTCGTTGTACCACACGGCAAGTCCATCGTACTTCCCGTTTTTCTGCTGTATTTCTGATTTCAGCGTACCATCAGGCCAGTACTCTTTTATTGTTTTGGAACATGAACACAAAAAGATAAAAGTCAGGGCCAGGAATATAAAATAGAACAACTTTATTTTAGGCATGATGCTGGTAAATATTGATAGTGCCTTCTATTCCCGAAATGAACATCTGAATGGCAATAACAGTGAGAATCAATCCCATGATCCGCGTAACTACTTTCAGTAGGCCGGGATTAAGTTTCGAAGCCACTTTTTTGCTGGAAAGAAATAGGAAATAGGTAATGAAACACATGATACCGAAGGTCAGGATAACTAGTCCAACGTTGATAAGAGATTTTTCTGCTCCCACGAAATTCATCGAGGCAGAAATGGTTCCGGGACCCGCCAGCAACGGTGTTCCCAGTGGTGTAATCGCCATGTCGTCGGCGGCTTTTTCCTGGTCTTCACGGCCCATGTGTTCCTGTGACGACATGGGAGATTCCTTCGCGTTTAGCAAATTATATCCCATGATAAACACGATAATGCCCCCGGCAAGTTGAAACGCTGGGAGCGTTATACCAAAAAGCCTGAACAGGATGTGCCCGAAAGTCGAAAAAATGACCACGATCGTGAAAGCCACGAGAACCGATTTGCGGGCTACCTTTTTTTGGGTCTGATCATCGAAATCCTTTACCAGACCCAGAAATATGGGCATATTCCCCATCGGGTTAAGCATGGCGAAGAATCCCATGAAAACAGTTATGCCATGTAGCCAGTAATCATGAATTGTCATTGGATTGAATATTTAGACAAATATATTGGTTATTGGATAAATTTGTGAAATTCTTTCGTGAGATGGAGGTACCCTGGATCGAAAGTTCCATCATGGTTACGGATGACCAGCTTTTCTTCCTCCTGTTTAAAGATTTTTTTCTTCGATAATTCAATAATAACCCGGATGGGCTGAAGATCCGTTTCCCTTGAATAAACCAGCAGCTTACGGGCAACGGAAAATTCTTCCTTTACTGCTTTCACTTCAAAAATTTCACTTTCCTTTGCTGGTAAAATCACATCCAGCCGACCTTCAGGTTTCAATATTCTCCTCGAAAATATTACCAGGTCATCCAGTGTGAGTTTATGATCATGCCTTGCCTCGTTTCGGTGTTGTATGGGCGATGCGAGTGCATTATTAAAATAGGGAGGATTGGAAATTATCATGTCGTATTCATCTGCATTGTAGGTTGAAAATTCTTTCAGTGCCACGGTTAGCGCTTTCATCCTGTTTCCCCATGGACTGTTTTTGAAATTTTCTGATGCCTGATCAACAGAAGGACCATGGATGTCAATAGCTGTAAAAGTACAGAGTGATTTCTGGGCAAGCATCAGCGAGAGAACCCCGCAGCCTGTACCAATGTCCAGAATTTTACCTGTCCGGGGAGGTTTAGCCCAGGCTCCCAGAATCATTGAGTCAGTTCCCACTTTCATGGTGGAATGATCATCTTCAATGATGAATCTCTGGAACTGAAACATAATGGTTTAATTTCTGGCTTTGCCCGATTCCCCTAAAGGTAAATTTCAATAAGTCCTTCAGGTGCATCAACCTGCAACTCCTTTTTCTTCCGGTCAACCTTTATTAAAATTTCATCGGTAAGTGGTAGCAGAATCTCCTTTTCACCTTTCATGACCTGCATTACCGGCTGATGCGGATATTCAATTACTGAGGCCAGAATCCCAATATTCCCAAAGGCTTTATCTATGACGGTAAATCCTGCAATTTCATGGTAGTAAAATTTCTTTCCCTTAAGCGGGGGCAGCATGGAAAGGGGCAGATATATCTCTCTACCCGCCAGCATTTCTGCATCTGAAGCATCATGGATATCCTCAAAGTGGATCAGTGCCTGATTTTTAGGTTTAAACTCGATATGGTTTATAAAAAAAGGAATCCGTTGATCATCGATACCGATGTAAACGGATTCCAGTTTTTTGTACCTGAGCGGATCATCCACGTCGAGGTATGCAATTACTTGACCTTTATTACCAAATGTTTTCAGGATCTTCCCGAAGTAAAAAAAGTCATCTTTGTTCATAGAACAAAAGAAGAATTAGGCCTGGGGCTCTTCAGCAGCCGGCTCTGTATTTTCCTGGGCGGGAGCTTCAACCGGGGCATTATCTTCGGCCTCATGTCTGGCTTCAGCCTCAGCTTCTGCAGCAACTCTCATTTTCTTGGCGACTTCAGCAGCTTTCTTTTCATTCACTTCCTTCTCGTATGCCAGCTTTTTCTTGTTATCTTCTTTCTGGCTGAGGGATTGTTCCTTGATCTTGTTTGCAATCTTTTCCTGCTTTTCATTCATCCAGGACTGGAACTTTGCTTCAGCTTGTTCTTCGGTAAAAGCTCCTTTTTTCACACCCTTGAGAAGGTGAGCTTTGTACATTACACCTTTGTAATGAAGGATAGCCTTAACCGTATCGGTCGGCTGTGCGCCTTTTAAAACCCAGTCAAGGGTTTTCTGAAAGTCGATGTCAATTTCGGCAGGTTTAGCAAGGGGGTTGTAGGTGCCAATTCTTTCAATGAATCTTCCTTCCCGTGGTGCACGACCATCCGCAATAACAATGTGATAAAAAGGCTGTCCCTTTTTACCTTTTCTCTGCAATCTGATTTTCGTTGGCATTTAAATAATTGATTTTGTTGATAATGATATTTATTGAAACAGGGGTGCAAATTTCGGAAGAATTTTGGTATTATCCAAACATTTTAATACTGATCACGCAATTCACGCAATTCAACACAACTCACGTAATTCAGGAAATTCACGTCTTTAAACCCCGAATTTCACAAACTTCGACGACGGGGTCATGCAGAAAGAACAGGCCTTTTCCGTCTGTTTTGCATAAGTATTGCCGCATTTAGGACAAACGTAATATACACTTGATAATGAATTATCCTTATTGCCTTTAAGTGCATCCAGTGCCTGCGAATAAAGCTGCATATGTTTCTTTTCAGTGTCCATTGCCCAGGTGAAAGATTTGGTAGCGGGTGCGGCATCTTCTGATCTGGATACCGTGAGGAATCCTGGATACATGGTAGAAACTTCATAAGTCTCTCCCTTGAGTGCATCTTCAAGATTTTCTTTGGTTGATTTTACGGTAAATCCGGAAATCTTTGGATTATCCACTTTTACACCCATTTTTTCAAGGACCGCTTTGTGATTGGCTGCATGAATGGATTCCGATTTAGAAGTTGCTTCAAACAGGGAGGCAATGTTTTTAAATCCTTCCTTTTTTGCCTGGACTGCATAAGAAGCATATTTTGCACTGGCCGTGGATTCTCCTAAATATGCATCTTTCAGATTTTGGGTGGATTTGTCAGCCGCGGGGGCACTCATCAAAAAGCACATCAGGTTGACGGTAATAAATGTAATTAAAGTACTCATAGTTTTTAGTTTTTGTTTTTAATGTTTAATTTTTAAATCCCAATCATAAAATTCCAAACTATGCCTCCTCCAAGAAAGGCAGTGTATAAAACCAGTCCAACCGTGATGATGGTCAGACCAAGCGAAATGAATTTCAGATTTGTTTCCTCCATCTGCTTCTTTACAAGGAAAATGCGGAAAGCCAGGGTAAGGGTAACCGCCACGATTGTCAGGATAGCAAAAAGCTCATGCTTTTCTTTTGCTATTCCGGCATCACCCTCAAGATCGCCGGTCAGGAAAAAACCCGTCGTAAAGGCAGCAAGTGCGCCAAGAAATCCGAGAATAATCAGGTACAAGCCCAGTTTGGAAAAACAAAGCTCTTTACGGGTTATCATGGCTCCCAGGTCAGCAGCAAACCCAGCCGACAGCAATGCGATGGGAAAATGTACCATGGCAGGATGAATTATGGTTGTATCCATTTTTTTATGTTTAGAAAAGCTAATTTAAATAGTTTTCCCGGAAAAAGAAAAAAAATTCGGATTATCTTCTGAGCAGTTGTTCTCTGACATACTCTGCCCGGTCCTTATCATTGTGGAACCGGGTCTTCAGGAAATCGGGAAAGAAGAAAAATTTCAGGATGAAAAAAAAGATAAATAATTTGATAAGAATAATAATCCAGAGTTTTCTGCCAATGGTCATGGACCGAAACCCATCATAGTAAAACAGGAAGATTTTTTTGAATATCATTTTGATTTTTTACCAGGAACCCCCTGCGCCACCGCCACCAAAACTACCACCTCCAAAACCTCCGAAACCGCCACCACCACCTCCGAATCCGCTTCCCCCTGAAAAGCCTCCCCAGCCTCCTCTGTTATGATTTCCCATCGAACCAAGGAGAAACAAGGATGTCCAGAAAGGCAATGATTTGCCAACTGAACGGGATCGGTTTCTGCCCGATCTGATCCAGAATACCAGGATAATTATGATAATTATTGGAATGAAGATTCCGTATGGACTCTCCTTGTGTTTTTTGTTATAAACATCGGCTGTATACTCGCCTTTTGTTATTTCCATGATGGTTGAAACTCCTGCACCAATACCCCCAAAATAATCACCTTCCCGGAAACGGGGAATCATTTCATTATCAACGATCCTTTTACAGGTTATATCGGGAAGAATGCCTTCCATGCCATAACCCGTTTGAATAGCCGCTTCACCTTTTTCATTCCCGATTTTGGGTTTTATCAATACAACTACTCCGTTGTTCTTTCCCTTTTGACCAACGCCCCAGGCCTGTCCAAGGCGCTGTGCGAAATCCAGTTTATCATACCCATTAAGTGATTTGACCGTAACAACGGTGATCTGGGTTGAAGTAGAATCATTAAATATCACAAGGGCCTGTTCAAGTTGTTCAGCCTGTTCGGGTGATAAAAGACCGGCAAGATCATTTACAAGTCTCGGTGGTTCGGGGCGGGCAGGAATATCCTGCGCCTTTGTAACGGAAAACGACAGGATGGCAAGTAAAAGAAATAGATATCGGAAAATTTGTTTTTTCATTGGATTAGTTTTTACCATAAGAGATTTCATCTGAAAGCTCGTTCTTGTCATTTTGTTGAAATGGAAAATATTGCTTCAGATGTTCGCCCGCCTTATAGATACCGTAGCACAAGCCATTGGCAAATTCTTTTTTCTGAAAGAGCTGCTGCATCCTTTCTTTGATCTTATCCCAGAAATCAGCAGGGACCATCTTATTGATCCCTGCATCTCCAATGATTGCAAATTTCTGGCTTTTAACCGCAACATAAATTAGAATGCCATTTCGCTGTTCTGTCTTGTGCATGTTGAGCTGCTTGAAAACAAAAACGGCTCTGTCAAGTACTTCACCCCTGCAAACGTTTTCGATATGCACCCTGATCTCGCCGGAAGTTTCACTTTCGGCGGTGGCTATTGCAAGACCAATCGCCTTTTCTTCTTCTTTGGTAAAAAAATCCTTAGCAGTCACCATTTATTTCTTTGAGTCTTCGTTAAAATCTACTTTGGGCGCATTTTCCGAACCTGCCTGAGCCTGGAAATAGGCTTTCTTTTCAAAGCCAAACATTCCGGCAAACATATTGGAAGGGAACCTTCTCAGGTAAGTATTGTAATCCTGCGCCGTTTCGTTAAAATTCCTACGTTCCACGGTTATCCGGTTCTCGGTACTCTCCAGCTGGGCTTGCAGCTCCGAAAAGTTTTGAGTGGCTTTAAGTTCGGGATAACGTTCAACAACTACCATCAATCTGCCCAATGCACTGCTGAGCCCATCTTGTGCACTCTGGAACTTTTGCAGGGAAGCCGCATCAAGTTTATTGGGATCCACAGTAACAGAAGTGGCTTTTGCCCTGGCTTCAATTACATCGGTCAAGGTAGATTTTTCGAAGTTGGCAACACCCTTGACAGTGGAAACCAGATTAGGAATCAGATCAGAACGGCGTTGATAAACATTTTCAACATTTGCCCACTGCCGGTTAACAGTTTCTTCTTTTGTGACGAGGCTGTTATAGGTCCCTCTTACCCAGCCAAAAATAATGATGACCAGTAAAACTATAACGATAACGGCAATCCATCCTTTTGAAAATTTCATTTTGTTTTTGGTTTTGGTTTTGGTTTTGGTTTTGGTTTGGTTAACTCTCTATTATAACGCTAATTTACAACTTTATACCATTTGCATGCTTCTCTTGATAAAATCATTCAGATCTTTACCCTTTAAAAGATTCTGTCCGAGAAGTGCGAGATCAAATAGGTATCTCACTGTATTTTGCTGTTTATTTTCATTCTCATCCGTCAGAATTCTGCTGATGAGCGGATGATTGGAATTGATCACGAGATTGTAATGTTCAGGCAGTTCGCCCATGTACGACATACCGCCACCAAGCATGGACATGTCCTTCATTCTTCTCATAAATTCGGGCTGAATGATCATCATGGGCTGGTCATTTTCACTAAGATTTTCGAACTGAATAGTATATTTTTCTTTTTCAACTTGTTTTTCAATCAGTTCCTTCAGATTTTTTTGCTGATCTTCTGTGAGTTTGGAGGGGAGGACATCGTCTTTTTTAATGAGCTTATCAACGGTGTCAGCATCAACGCGGGTGAAATGGGATTTTTCCAGTTTCTGCTCCATCGCGTTAATAAAATGAGCATCAATTATGCCATCCAGTTGAAGAACATCATAACCCCGTTCTTTTACATTCTCAATGAAACTGAACTGATCATGAATATTTGACGCATACAGGTAAATCAGGTTACCCTCTTTATCCTTTTGTACCGGAGAAATCTGTTTTTCATATTCCTCAAAAGTGAAATATTTTCCTTCAGTATTCTTCAGAAGGCAGAATTTTTTGGCACGGTCAAAGAAATTGCTTTCGGAAATGATCCCATATTCAATAAAAACTTTGATATCATCCCATTTTGCTTCGAATTCTGCCCGATTTTCCTTGAAGAGTTCTTCAAGTTTGTCAGCAACTTTTTTGGTGATATGATTGGAGATTTTCTTCACATTCGGATCACTCTGAAGATAGCTTCTTGAAACATTCAGTGGAATATCAGGTGAATCCAGGACCCCATGAAGCATGGTCAGGAAATCCGGAACGATGCCTTCAACAGAATCCGTCACAAAAACCTGATTGCTGTATAACTGGATTTTATCCTTCTGAACCTCAAAGGATTTTTTCACTTTCGGAAAATACAATATTCCTGTAAGATTAAAAGGATAATCAACGTTAAGGTGGATCTGGAACAGCGGTTCTTCAAAATTGTAGGGATAGAGTTCTCTGTAAAACTTTTTATAATCTTCATCCTTGAGGTCCACGGGTTTTTGTTTCCATAAGGGATTGGTATTATTGATGAACCGGGGTTTTTCAACTTCAACATGCTTATCATTACCCTGCTCATCTTTCTCACCCTCTACCTTTTCCCAGATTTTTTCATTGCCAAAGCGGATCGGAACCGGCAGGAAGCGGCAATATTTTTTTAACAGTTCAAGAACCCTGTATTCTTCCAGAAATTCTTTAGAATCCTCGGAAACATGTATGATGACATCGGTTCCCCGGTCAGGTTTTTCGGTTTCTTCCATGGTATATTCAGGGCTTCCGTCACATTCCCAGTGAACCGCCTTAGTTTCACCGCCCTTTTTATACGTTTTCGTAAAAATTTCAACCTTATCAGAAACCATGAAAGTGGAATAGAAACCCAGACCAAAATGGCCAATAATTGCATTTTTTTCAGCTTCCGTCTTGGTTTTAAATTTTTTTACGAATTCCTCAGCACTTGAAAAGGCAATCTGGTTAATGTATTTATCCACTTCCTCGGCATTCATTCCAATCCCTTTGTCACGGACGGTAAGGGTTTTATTTTCCTTGTCGAGAATGACTTCTATGGTGATATCAGAAATGTCACCGGTATATTTTCCAAGAGAGGAAAGGGTTTTCAGCTTCTGGGTAGCGTCAACGGCATTGGAAATGACTTCTCTTAGAAAAATTTCGTGGTCAGAGTAAAGAAATTTTTTGATGATCGGAAATATATTTTCCGTCTGGACATTGATTTTTCCTTTTTGCATAGTAACAGAAGTTTTTATTTTACCTTTTGCTTCGGCAGTCAAAGAGAATGCCATGACAATTTTCTGACAAAATGACGGAGAATGAAAAACGTAACATCATGAAGTTGGATCAGAATTTTTTCTAATTTTACAAATAATTTCTCTTAACTGCTACGACTATAACTTTTAAAACCATAATTATATGAACGCAATTGAATGGAAAAGTCTGCCATTTGGTTATTTCAAGACAGACTACAATGTCCGCTGTTATTACAGAGATGGTAAATGGGGAGATATTGAGATTTCTGATTCAGAATATATTAACCTACACATGGCCGCCACTGCGTTGCATTACGGACAGCAGGCATTTGAGGGATTAAAGGCATTCCGTGGAGTAGATAATAAGATTCGCATCTTCCGGATGGAGGAGAATGCCAAAAGGCTCCAGGCGTCTGCCAGAGGGGTTATGATGGCAGAAGTGACGACCGGGATTTTCATCGAGGCAGTCAGGAAAGTTGTCGAGCTTAACAAGAAATTTGTGCCACCTTATGGAGAAGGTGCATCGCTTTACATTCGACCCCTTTTGATTGGTTCAGGTGCCCAGGTTGGTGTAAAACCAGCCAAGGAATTTTTATTTATGGTCTTTGCCGGGCCTGTTGGTCCTTATTTCAAGGAAGGATTCAAGCCGGTAAAGATGCAGATTGCCAGGGATTTTGATCGTGCAGCTCCACTGGGAACCGGGAGTATAAAGGTTGGGGGTAACTATGCGGCCAGTTTGCGCGCCAGTGAGCGTGCACATGCCGAAGGCTTTTCCTCTTGTATCTTTCTCGATGCCCGGGAGAAGAAATACATTGATGAAGCTGGTCCTGCCAACTTCTTTGGTATAAAGAATAATACTTATGTTACGCCGGATTCAGTTTCCATTCTTCCTTCAATTACCAATATGTCACTCCGTCAGCTGGCAGAGGATATGGGATTGAAAGTAGAACGTCGTCATGTTCCGGTTGAGGAACTTTCAGAATTTGAAGAAGTGGGTGCATGCGGAACGGCTGCTGTGATCTCTCCCATTTGCCAGATTCTTGACCGCGATACTGGAAGTAGATATGATTATTGTCGGAACGGTGTAGCCGGGCCCATTTCCACCAAACTGTATGAAAAATTAAAAGGAATTCAGGAAGGAACCGAACCCGATGTACACAACTGGGTGACGATCATGGAATAAGAATAATAATTTCATTTATTTAAAACAGGGATAGTTTTATTATCCCTGTTTTTTTTATATAAAATTGTTTGAATAATAAATATGCTTGACATTTAATAATTGCTTATTTATTTTTGTCCTATTCTATAAATTTTTCGGATGAGAAAACTTCCTCTCCTGATTTCATTCATCATGATAATGGGGTCCATTAGCGCTCAGCAATTCCCCCAGGACAAAACAGCTGATTCACTTTTTGAAATGGCCCTACTATTTGAAAGCAAGGGTGATACGATCAGAGCAGTAGAAAATTTTACCAAGGCCGGGGATCATTATTTTACGCGGATTGATTTAAGTGATTTGTCAGATACCTTGACACTGAGAAAATTCTTCAAGTGCCAGAAGATACTTGTTTTTCAAAAATCAAAAGTAAAAACTAGTTACCGGGACATGCTAATTAACTTTTTGGAAATTGTGGACACATGTATTTTAAACAGAAATAATGTCGAAAAGTTATGGGTTGTTACCTACCGTATTTCATATTCAACATTCCAATATCAGAGAACCTACAATATTTCAAAGAAACTTTTATTATCTTTATACAAAAATGATTCCATAAATAATTCTTTTTTTTATCTTACATCACAAATTTATACAGGGGCTTGTTTACAATTAAAAAAATACGATACCTGTATAAATTATGCCAAAAGAACTTATCAATATGCATTATTTAATAATAAGGATTTCTGCATAAAAATGGCTGATATTCTTTTAAGATGTTATGGTCGTAGAGGCGATTATGATAT
>JBLNAN010000138.1:0-2618 GCA_050259355.1 Syntrophothermus sp.
ATCTTTCCAGGTCAGTGGAGTGGAGATGTTGAAATCTTCAATATGTTGCCTGAACCCGGGAAATTTGTTCTCCACCTGACCGAGCAGCCGCTCTGCCTTTTGTTTCTTGTATTCCCGGTACTCACCCGGCCTGTTTTCCGCGGTACTATCAGCCCAGGCAGCATAATCTTTCATGGAATCTCTTGTCAGTACCACTGCTCCCGTGGCAAATGCCCCATTTGCATCGGGATTGGTATAAAGCATAAAATGTTCGTTGTCGCTGAAATCCTGCTCATACCACGTGTCGTGACCCGGAAAATGGTGTATCTTGTAAGGAAAATGACGAAATGATCCGGGTTTCAGCGCGATAAACAACGCCAGCGCGGAAGGTGTATTTTCAAGATTTTGTATCCTGTCAGAAAAAACTTGTCTGACTTCGGTTCCGTTGATCATTTTCAAAGAATCCGAAGGATGAATGGCCGATATGACTTGATCAGCTTCAAAAATTTCTCCAGAAGCTGTTTTTATTGAAAATCCGTGGTGATGTTTTGTAATCCCCTTCACCTCCTGATTTGGAAACAGCTCACCGCCGGCAGATTGAAGTCTGGAAACGAGATGATCAGCGATCCGACTACTGCCCCCGCTGATACGCCAGGCTCCTGAAATGAAAGAATGGTTGATCACAGCGGCAAGGTAGAGAGGGGTATCCGATCTGCTGCCGCCATAGATAAAATTGTTACCCGACAGAACTTTCGGAAGGACACTGGTTTCATCCGGAAAGTGATTGAAAAAACGCCAGGCATTCATCGACTTCTCAAGGCTGAATTCGTTTTTCGGTACATCAAGGTTGTAAAGGGAAATCCTGCTGGTTATATCCTCAAGGGTTTGAACGTAACCATTAAGAATTTCGCCGGATTTTGGAAAGAAGGGCAGGAGCCTGTCCACGAAATTCTGTTTCCCCGGTGCCAGCGGAAATTCTTTATCCTGAAAAGAAATCATGTCAAATGCCTCATCACCTATCTTCTCAAAACAATCCAGGTTCGTCAGGCCGAGGTATTTCCAGTAACGATGCAGTGGTTTACCTTCATCAAGTCCGCCAAAATAATGAATACCGGTGTTGAAAATCCTTTCTTTCCATGAAAATGACTGCAGGCATCCCCCGGGAATCCGGTTTTTTTCAAGGATACAAACCGATTTTCCTTCTTTGGATAAAAGGGCAGCCGTAAGCAAACCTCCCAGTCCGCTGCCAATGATGACAATATCATATCGCGGACGGCTCATTTTCTTATAACCATTAAAATATTCGAAGTATGTATTGATTCCTGAATAATTTCCACACCGAGACCATATTCGCCGGCAATTTCTTCAATTTCACGGGCTGAAGTAAAAGTCAAGGTCTTATTCTCCGGTGCGGTTTTATTAAATTTTATTACCCGCGTGGATAAGAATTCCGTCAATTTTGAACTTTTATGCTTGAGCTGATTCGCAGAATCTGCATCCCGTATCACGATTATTCCTCCTGTATCAAGATTTTCTATGCATTTGTGTAGCAATGCTTCCTGCTTTTCTTTCGTAAGATAATGCAACACATCACTCAGCAGGAACCCGGAAGAGGTGGAGATGGGAAATTCTGCAATATCATCACAGACGAAACTGAGACGATCATTTATCAGAAATCCATTTTGTGCCACCCGGATCTTTTCCTCATCATAATCCACACCGGTGATAATTCTTTTATCCGAAGTCATCATCAGCATACAGGAAATGTATCCGTAACCACATCCCAGATCAATGATTTTACCCTCCTTCGGGATGAGTTGATCAAAAACCTCGTAATTATTTGCAAGTTTCATTTTTACCCTGAGATACCATTCCAGCACGGGACCCTTCAGTACATAATTGAGAATGAGCTTTTTGCGGTAGTAGTGCGGGGTTGCTTCCGCATTCTTCAGCTTTTCATATTCCAGCCTGTACATTTTCCGGACGCAACGGGTTTTTTCAGACAGGGTTTGCCCGTACAAGGTATTTTCAACAGAAATCCGGGGCAGTATTTTCATGATCAGGGGATTGGGCCTTCCCCAGATCGCATTTTTCCCCAGGAAATCACCCGAGCCAAAAACCACGACCGGCAGGATATCCAGGTTCAGTTTTTCGGCGAGATAAAATGCCCCGCGGTGAAAACGCTGAATGTTCCCATCTCCGGAGCGATGAGCTTCCGGGAAAATGAGAACAGAGTAGCCATCATTGACTTTTTCCTGCAGTTTGTCCATGATGAGGTCAAGTCCATGATCAGCATTAAAAAAACTGGCCATCCTTGCGATGGGTCCGAACAGTGGCGAATTCCAGACCCAGTCGTTGGTAAGGATCAGGATCTTTGGATGTAACCTGAGGAAGGCAGGCGTTTCAATAAGAGACTGATGATTACTGATGATGATAGACGGTTTTTTGAAATCTTCACCTTCCGGGTTGATAAGTTTCCGGTTGGTTGGAAAGGTGATGGCAATATACAGTTTTGAAAGCTTTGAGAAGAGGTAGTGAAAGCAATACTCCTTGCGTCGCCGGGGCAACGGAACAAGATACAGCAGCAATCCGATCACCACCATGAGAAGGGCAATCAGTATAATATTGTTCCAGGTTAT
>JBLNAN010000139.1:0-11527 GCA_050259355.1 Syntrophothermus sp.
ACCAGTCGTAACGGCATAGAAGCAGGAACCATGCCGGCCCGTAAAATTATCAATTGTCCTTTTTCCCCTGCAAGGAAGGAGGAGAAACCATATCCCATCCCATAGTAGGTCTGCCTGTTGATGACATAAACATCGCGGGTAAACGGATAGTAACCTTCCACAACATAACCCGGATGAGGGGTGTAAAAGTCAGTGCCGGGATCATTGTTGCCCGGGCGGCTGATCGCTACAACTTTAATTTTGCCAAGGAAGGTATGGGATACTGTATCTTCCTTGTCGCTGACCCAGTTCACGCTGATCACCCCGATTGCACCTTTGTTTTTTTCCACGTGATCGATCACCTGCTGGCTGTTTTCCAGTGCAAAACAGGTGGCAGGCAGTTTTTCCAGGTTGAATTTTTCGCGGAAATACCTCGTGTTTGCGGATTTGTAACTGTCGAAAACAACTTTCAGCTCGTTCAGCGGGGATTTGGGATTGATGTCTTTCCAGGATTTTACATTTCCCCTGAAGATCGACTCGATCTTGTCGTAAAATAAAGCTGTATCAGGATTTTCCTTATTAACGATAAAGGCAACCGCATCGTGCGCGATCATCGTGGTTTTGGGATAAATTTGTTGTGTTTTCAGCCTTGCCTCTTCTTCAGGAGTGAGTTTCCTGCTGACCACCATCAAAGGGATGGAATCTACCATGAACGCGTTGATGATATCTGCCTCGCTCCCCGACATGGTATCGATGCTGGCATACGGGTAGAAATGCAGAAACGTGTTCCGCTCGGCATCTACCAGAAGCGCATATGAATTATCCACACCAATCCTGACATGACCCGTTGTAGGAGTATCCTTATCGGTTGGTTTAATGCCTCCCCCGCAGCTTACAAGCAATACAGCCGTAAACATAACAAGAGAAAGAAGGAGGACCTGAAAGTTGTTAATGCTTTTCATAAAGCTGATTCAATAATCAAAACTATTGATTTTCCTTATCACAAACACAAAAATATCACAATTATTATTACTCCGGCACAAAAATCAGTCAATTTTGCAGCTTCATCCTCAACTGATAATTAAACAGATAGACCTGAAAATGATAGGTTGGTCAAAAGTTTATTCTTCTTCTTCCCTTTTCTCCCGTTCCGCGTTGATGATCCTGGCTACTCTCCAGCCGGCATACAGCAAGAGAAAGATGGCGAAAATGACCCTGAATTCCTTTTGAATATAACGGAATCCCGGGCTGACGAGAAGGAACACGCCCAGGACAACGTACATGATAATGACGGCGTATGAAAAATATTTCCAGACTTTTTTCATGATCAGCTTCCGTGCCTGATTTCAATATAGGGAACCTCCGGTTTATCTTCAGGCCATTGATTCCAATAGGCAGGGGTAACTATTTCTCCATCCGGCCGAAATAATTTCCGCTGGTACACCTTGATCATGGGATTGAAAATGATATCGGTAACGCCCAGCACACAGGTACCGGTGGGCGTGCCATCTTTTGCCTTCTCCATTTCAATTTTTACTTCATAATTGTTGTGCTGCAGAATCTCTTTCAGAAAAGCGGCTCTCTCCTCGCTTAATCCAGCTTCAACAACTGTACAGCGTGTACCCTCTATTTCCGCAACCACATGTTTTCCTTTATTGAGCATAGAAAAATGTTTATCTGGTTTGAATCACAAAGATATAAAAAAAAGTGAAGAGCGACGGTTGATGAGTGACGGGTGAAGCCTTCTTAATGTCTGTATTTGACCCAAAATGAAAGAATACCGAAAAGTGCGGCAATCAGCAACAGGAACAAAATCCAGAGGTAAACATAAGACAGGAAGATCTTTTTTATCCTGGTCTTTTTTTTGAGATGCTGAAAAAGCTGCATCAATGTCCAGACGGTTAAAGCCGTTCCGGTCAGATCAGTGACATCGGTGATATCTATACTGAATTTTTTAAAGAGAAAAATCACCGGGAACAGTACGAATGAAACAAAAATAGATATTCCGGAGATATAGGAATTGATGATGATGTGGTGGAAATAATTATACTTTTCCTTCCGGAAAGCCAGGAAGGTACACAACGAATAAAGCGGGACGAGCGCCAGGGAATAGATCGCGTAATGACTACGGATCCATTCGGCGATGACCGCGGGATCAAAAAACTCTTTAATATCCGAGCCGGTAGTGATGGCCAGGGTGATTTTTTCATCAAAATAATGGCTCATGATACCATAGATACCACCCAGAACAATAAGAAATGACAAGGGTTTGAAGTGACGTACCCGTTTTCCGTCAATGTAATCCCTGATGGTATATCCGGGTCTGGTAAGGAGCTCTTTTAAAGTGAAAAGAATCCCTTTGTCAAAATGAAGTAAACCGTGCTGGACATCGTGCCAGAAGAATCTGAAATCTATCTCCCGATCATCATATTTTTGCCCGCAATGACTGCAAAATTTACCGGTGAACCGGGTTTCACAGTTTCGGCAATAAACAATCCCGGTTTTCTCGAGAGCAGATTTTTCCGTTTGTTCCATCGCGCATAGTGGGTTTCACCGCGAATCTAACGGGTTTTTACCGTCTAAATCAGGCCGTGGCTAACGCCGAGGATGAATTCGTAAACCGGGCTGTAAAGACCGATGGCGATAATCCCTATCACGCAAAGCACAAGTCCCGTGCGGGTATAGCTATCACTTTTAAAGTAAGCGATCGGCTCATCACTTTTTGTTAAAAACATGGCTTTAACGATGAGCAGATAGTAATACAACGAGATGATGGTATTAAGAACCGCGATGAAAACCAGCACGTACATGCCTTTCTGAGCTGCGGCGGCAAACAGGAAGAACTTTCCGAAGAAACCTGCAACGGGTGGAATACCGGCCAGTGAAAACAAGGCCAGCATCATCGTGAGGCTCAGCAACGGGTTGGTTCTGTAGAATCCATTATAGTCATCGATGGTTTCTTTTCCGGTCATGTGCGAAATGATATTGGCAACGCCGAAAGCACCAAGGTTGGAGAAGATGTAGATCATCACGAAATAGATCACGGTGGTCATACCCAGCTGGCTCCCGCCGATGATACCGAGCAGGATGAAACCGGCCTGCGCGATAGAGGAGAATGCCAGAAAACGCTTGATGTTTTTCTGACGCATTGCAAAGAGGTTACCGATCGTGATGGTAAGGATTGAAATGACGTAAATCAGGTCGCTCCACATCGGCATGATCTTTCCGAACACGGTATAAAGCAGGATGGTGAGGATGAACACGGCTGCACCCTTTGATACAACCGACAAATAAGAAGTGATGTTCATCGGGGCTCCTTCATAAACATCGGCTGCCCAGAGGTGGAAGGGAACGAGTGAAATTTTAAAGGCCATTCCTGCAAAGAAAAAGATGAATGCAAGGATCTGTAAGGCAGAAGGCGTGGCAGTGATTGCAGCCTTCACGTCTTCAAAATAAACGCTGCCCACGGTACCGTATATCATGGAGAGTCCGTACAGGAGGATACCTGAAGATAAGGCCGAGGTGAAAATAAGTTTTACACCGCCTTCGGCAGATTTTTCTTTGTAACGGTCATAGGCCACCAGTGTTGCCAGCGGAATGGTTGCAAGTTCAAGTCCCAGGTAGAACATCAGGAAATCTCCCGAAGAAACCATGTAATCCATCCCGATTATGGTAGTCAGAAGAATGATAAAAAACTCGCTGATCTTTTCGCTGTTCTCTGATCTTTTGAGATACGCCACCGACTGGATAAAGACAATCACCAGACCCAGGTTCAAAACGTTTTTCATCAGTACCACCAGTGGAGAAGTCTGATACATTCCTCCAAACAGGGAGCCATACTCTATGGGAAGAAAGCCGATGATGGTGGCCAGTCCCGTAAGGATTATCGCCGGAAGAATGATCTGATGTTTTTTCCCGTTCGGGGTAAATATCTCCAGAAGCAAAAGAAACACTGCGATGGCAATCAGCAGCAGCTCGTGTCTCATGATCAGCATTTGTCTGAAATTTTTTAAGTTAATATTTTTTATTATGCAGGTCAGAACCGAGATTCCGGCCGTTGGTATTGATTTATTATTGAACTACCATCATCAATCTCCGGATGATCGGCTCGAGGCCGCCATTGATCATATGCGAGAGCCAAAAGGGTGCAACACCGATGGCCGTGATGCTGATGATCAGAATGCCTGTACTCAGTTTCTCGTACCATTTTGCATCCGTGAGTTCGAGGTAATGATCATTCTTGATCTTACCAAGGAGAAGGATTCCGACGACACGCAAAATATACACGGCAGTGACCACGATAGATGAAACCGCGATGATGGTTGCAACCCGGTGGAAAGTATCTGCATTCTGGAAAGCTCCCACGAAAATGGTCATTTCAGCAACGAATCCGCTGAAGCCGGGAAGTCCGAGTGATGCCAGACCGCCGATTACGTAACAAACTCCGAGAAAAGGAATAACCTTCATCAAACCGCCCATCTCGTCAATATAACGGGTATGTGTTCTTCCGTAGATCATCCCGATAAGGGCAAAGAAAAGGGCCGTCATGATCCCGTGAGAGATCATCTGGAGAATGGCGCCGTTCATAGCAGTCTGATTGAACATCAGGATTCCGAAGAGAACCAGTGCACAATGGCTTACCGACGAATAGGCGTTGATATATTTAAGGTCTTTTTGCCAGATGGCTCCGAAGGCGCCGTAGATAACGCCGGTGGCAGTCAGGATGATGAAGATCCAGGCAAGTTCATGAGCGGCTTCCGGCAAAAGGAAAACGGCGACCCTGAAACAACCGTATCCGCCCAGTTTCATCAGTACGCCGGCATGAAGCATGGAAACGGCGGTAGGTGCCGAAGCGTGACCATCGGGTGACCAGGTATGGAACGGAAATAAGGCCCCGAGTACTCCAAAACCCACGAACAGTAACGGGAAGAACACCCGCTGCATTTCTATCGGAATATGAACTTTTGCGATTTCAAGAAGATTGAAGGTAAGAGGTCCGCCGGCAGGATTGGAATAGAAATACAACCCCAGCAGTCCGACCATGACGAGCGCAGAACCGCCCATCAGCATCAGCGTGAGCTTCATGGCTGAATATTCCCTCGGGCCACTGCCCCAGATACCGATCAGGAGGTACATCGGGATAACCGCGATTTCGTAAAAAACGAACATCGTGAAAAGATCAAGGGAGATAAAGAATCCAAAAACACCTGTTGAAAGAAGGATCAGGAACAGGAAAAACTCCTTGTGCAGCTCTTTTACTTCCCATGAAGCGAATATTCCCGCGAAAATCACGATGGAAGTAAGGGCGATCATGGCAACCGAAACACCATCAACACCCACCAGGTAGTGGATGTTCAGACTGGGGAACCATACCACGTCTTTCATGAAAAGCATTTCGGCGGTATTTCCTGCTGCCCGCTCGTTCAGGAACATGAAGATAAGTACTCCGGCCATCACGAGCTGTATGAACATTCCGCCTGCAGCAACCCATTTTACCTGTTTGTCATTTCTGCCAAACATCATTCCTGTTATGGTCAGGAGGGGTATTACAACGAATAAGGTTAAGATATCCATTCTTTCAAATGATTAAATAGTCCATAAATAAATGAAAGCAAGAACCAGGGCGATCACACCGGTAACAAAAACCCATGCATATTGTTGCAGCTTTCATGACTGAAAGCCTTTAATTTTCAACGATACCGTATTGGTGATATAGGAAATGCCATTCATTGATCCATCCACTACATGACGGTCGAACCAGGCAACGGGCCTTGAAATGTAGTTGAAGAGGATCTTTTTGGTGATGAAGAGATAAAGCTCATCAATATAGAACTTGCGGAAAGCAGCCCGGTAAAATCCGCCGAGCGCTTTTGAAATATTTTCGGGGATGCTGGTTTCTTTCCTGTAGAACAGGGTCGCCAGGGCGATACCGATCACTGCCACGAGAACGGCGGGGATAGCGATGCCAAGTTCAATGTGAGAGGTAAATGGTTTTCCGTCGGAAGTAACAAAATGTGAGAAAGGGATCAGTCCCGCGAAGATGGCACCCAGTGACAGGAGCATCAGCGGAATGGTCATGACTTTCGGTGCTTCGTGGGGCGTGTGATGATAATGCTGTTCTTTGCCCCAGAAGATGGAATAATACAAACGGAACATGTAAAATGCCGTGAGCCCGGAAACGAGAATCATGGTGAAAAATAGAACCGTGCTTTTCATATGTCCTGCAGCAAGAATTTCATCTTTGGAGAAGAATCCTGCAAAAGGAGGAATACCGGCAATGGCCAGACAGGCGATCAGAAAGGTGATGTGTGTAATGGGCAGGTGTTTGCGAAGGCCGCCCATTTCCGTCATCAGGTTGCTGTGAACGGCATGGATAATAGCTCCTGCACCAAGGAACAGCAATGCTTTGAAGAATGCGTGGGTAAAGAGGTGGAACATGGAAGCCATGTATCCGAGTCCTGCTTCTTCGCCATATCCTGAAACGCCAAGTGCAAACATCATCATACCGATCTGCGACATGGTGGAATAGGCCAGAACCCGTTTAATATCGTATTGTGTACACGCAATCACGGCGGCGAAGAGGGAGCTGAAAGCGCCAACGTACATGACCACATCCAGGGCCGCGGGGGCTGAGAAATGGAAGATGGGGAACATCCTGGCGACCAGGTAAACACCGGCGACCACCATCGTTGCCGCGTGGATAAGTGCAGAAACAGGCGTGGGACCTTCCATCGCGTCGGGCAGCCAGATGTGCAGCGGGAACATGGCTGATTTTCCTGCACCGCCCATTAAAATAAATATCATCGACCAGGTCATGGTTGAAAGACCGAGGAACATGATGCCGCTTCCCTGGCTGATGGCTGAGCCGTTGGGATCTGTAAGGGAAAGAAAATCAAAAGTACCCGTGTTGAAGGACAGGAGCAGGATACCAATCAGGAATCCCAGATCGGCAAAGCGGGTGACGATGAATGCTTTTTTGGAAGCGGCCACGGCCGAATCCTTTTCATAATAAAATCCGATCAGCAGGAATGAAGACACCCCCACGAGTTCCCAGAAAATATACATCTGGAAGATGTTGGTTGCGACCACCAGTCCGAGCATGGAGAAGGAGAAAAGCGAGAGGATGGAAAAAAAACGCATGTATCCTTTTTCACCTTTCATATACCCGATGCTGTAAAGATGAACCATGAATGAAACGGTAGTGATAACGATCAGCATCATCACCGAAATCGGGTCGATCAGTACGCCAAGATCAATGTGCAGCTTGTCGGTCAGCTGCAGCCAAACGGTATTATATCCCAGGATCTTTTCGAAAGTTTCGTCAATTCTGGGGATAGTAAAGAAATATTTATAGGCAGTAAACCATGACAGGCACATGGCAACAAAAAGACCGCTTGTTCCTATCACACCTGATACGAGGGGTTTGAACCTGTTTCCGAACAATCCTACCAACAGGAAGACGAACAGGGGTATCAGTACGATCCAAACTGTGTATGTGAACATATTTTTTTTATATTATATTAATATTTCATTTCCTCCATTTTCTCCACGTCGATAGCCACTAGTCTTCTGTAGATGTTGATGATGATCGCGATGGCAACAGAAGCCTCGGCAGCGGCCACGGCAATGATGAACACCGTGAAAAACATCCCCTCGAGATGTTGCGGGTGAAGCAGTTTGTTGAAAGCAACAAAATTGATGTTGACTGAATTAAGGATAAGCTCCAGCGACATCAGCATGGTAATGAGATTTTTCCTGACAAGGAACCCATAGATTCCGATGAAGAACATGATGGTGGCCAGAACCAGGAACCAGGTTAATGGAATGCCGTCGAACATGGTTTTTTTATTTTACGGTTAATCTTTTCTTTTCTTAGCAATGACAATAGCGCCGATCATGGCAGCCAGCAGGAGGATGGAGATGACCTCGAAGGGAAGCGCATATCCATATTTTCCGGTGTTGACCAGTGCCATCCCGATTTGTGTAATGTCGGTATTTCCGGCTTCGGCAGGTAGGACCATGGTTGGGAAATTAGCCTGCAGGATGGTCCAGATGGCGATACCGGCCCCGGCCACCGCGGTTATCGCGGCAAAAATCTTCTTTGTAAGCGCGGGTACTTCCATTTTCGCTCCAACCTGGCTGGTAAGCAGGATGGAGAAGATGATCAATACCACGATACCCCCGGCATACAGGGTCAACTGTATGGCTGCCAGAAAATTAAAGCGGAGCATGAAATACAGCCCCGCCGTGGATACAAGTACAAATAAGAGAAAAGTAGCCGCACGTAAAATACGTCTGCTGGTTACAGTCAGGATGGAAAAAACCACGATGACTGCCGCGAAAATGAAGAACATTAGCTGATTGGGCGTCATTATTCTATACCTTTTATAATGGATGAACCGGGTTTGTTTAAGATCTTCGTGAGCTTGGTCCTGTCAAATACGGCATGCTCGAATTCCTGGCCCCACGCGAGGGCATTGCTCGGACATGTCTTGATGCATAAACCGCAGAAAGTGCACATGGAAAGGTGATAAATGTGTTTGTCGATGATCCGCACCTTTTTCCCTTCCTCGTTTTCCACGCGGTTGGAGATGATTTCGATGGAGCCGTTGGGACAATTGGTCTCGCATATTCCGCATCCCGTGCAGCGATGATGATTGTTCTCGTCGTGAGGCATGATCACCTCGCCCTTGAACCGGTCAAACATCTTCAGTTCTTTGCGGTTTTCGGGATATTTCTGCGTGACAATTTCTCCCGGACTGAAAAAGTATCTTCCCGTGACTTTCATCCCCGTGAGGAGAGATTTCACGCCATGGAAGATATCTGAAAAATATTTTGTGAATTGATTCATAGTTAAATTAAAAATGCCAACCCATTAAAACGATTAAAGCCATTAGTAAAATATTGACCAGGTTGATCGGTAACAGGTATTTCCATTCAAGATTCAGAAGCTGGTCAATACGGAGTCGCGGAAAGGTCCATTTGAACCACATCATCAGGAAAATGACAAATGCCGTTTTCCCGATGTACCACACGAATGGGGGAATATAATCCATGATATTGTTGAAGGCTGCCCAGCCACCGATGTGCAGGGGCATCCATCCGCCAAGGAAAATCGTTGCGCCGATGGAAGCCACGATGAACATGTTCATGTATTCGGCCAGGAAGAAGAATGCGAACTTGATACCGGAGTACTCCGTGTGAAACCCGGCCGTGAGCTCTGATTCAGCCTCGGCAAGGTCGAAGGGACCGCGGTTGGTTTCTGCAGTAGAGGCGATCAGGAAAACGATGAAGGCGATGAAGGCCGGGATATGACCTTTAAATATAAACCACCCGTTTGCCTGTCCTTCAACCATTTGTGAAAACTGCATCGTACCCGCGAGAATCACGATGGTTAGAAGGGAAAGTCCTACCGAAAGTTCGTATGAAATGATCTGGGCGCCACTTCTCATGGCCCCGATCAGTGAATATTTATTGTTGGATGACCAGCCTGCCAGCAAAACCCCGACTACCCCGAGCGATGAAACGGCTATGACGTACATGACGCCGATATCAAAATCGATGGCATGCAAACCCTTTGCAAAAGGAATCGCGGCAATGGCCATGAAGGAAGCGATGATCACGATAAAGGGTGCAATGTTGAACAGGAGCTTGTCGGAGTTCCTGATCATGATGAGCTCCTTCATCAGTAATTTGACAAAATCTGCAAAGGTCTGGAACAACCCAAGCGGACCAACCCTGTTCGGTCCGAGCCGGTTCTGCATAAAAGCGCAGACTTTTCTTTCGGCATACACCAGAAAAAGTCCGACCAGCGCGTAAAACAACAGGAACACCAGTCCGATGATCGTCATTTCAGCCACCAGTGCCCATACGGGAGGCAGCAGATCGTTGAGCGCTTTGTCAATCGCTTGTGTTAACGAGGTGAAGTCATAGATGCTGAAAGCCATATACGATATTTATTATCTGTCAATATCCGGAATAACAAAGTCTAGAGAAGCGCCAATGGCAACGAGATCAGCGATTTTACAGCCGCGGCTGATGTGATCGAGAACACTCAGGTTGCAGAAGTTCGGAGAACGGAAATGCATCCTGACAGGATTTTTGTTTCCGTCGCTGACGCAATACACGCCTAGCTCTCCCCTGGCCGTTTCCACGCGCTGGTAGAAATCACCGGCAGGCAGCTTGATCACGGCTTTCATCTTGGCTGAATAATCACCTTCGGGTATATTGTCGATCAGTTGCTCGATGATGTGCATGGATTCATGCATCTCTTCCATCCTGGCCTGGTACCGCCAGAAGGTATCTCCTTCCGTGTGCAAAATCTCTTTGAATTCAACTTTATCATACGCGGCTGAGGGGAAATGTTTCATCACCTCGCAGGAGAAGCCGGAGGCACGACCCGAAGGTCCCGTGATACCATAGCTGATGGCATCCTCTTTTGTAAGAACCCCGATTCCTTTGGAACGTTCCTGGAAAATGACATTCCCCGTAAGGAGATCATCATAATCCTTTATCTTTTTCCTGAAATACTTGATAAAATCTTTTACCCTCTTCTGGAAATTCGGATGAATGTCCATCATCAGTCCGCCGGGGGTATAGTAGCTATGCAGAAGTCTTGATCCGAAAGACTCTTCAAAAATATCGAGAATGTGTTCGCGGTCGCGGAGCCCGTAGAAAAAACAGGTTAATCCGCCAAGGTCCATCCCCATACTCGACCACCAGAGCTGGTGTGACTGGATACGGGTAAGTTCATCGATGATGGTCCGGATGTATTTAACCCTTTCCGGCACTTCAATGCCCAGCGCATTCTCCACCAGGAGACAAACCGCGTGATTGTTGATATGGGCGGAAAGATAATCCATCCTGTCGGTCAGATGAATGATCTGGGGATAGGTATCCTTTTCGCACATTTTCTCTATGCCACGATGAATATAGCCGCAATGCGGGCGGAGATTCTTCACGATCTCTCCCTGCAGCGAAACATGAAGACGAAGCACACCGTGTGTTGACGGGTGCTGGGGTCCCATATTAATATGATATTCCTCTTCCTCGATGGCTTGAACCGGGGTGTGAATTACTTCTTTCATACTTAAAGTTCAACGATATTTACTTCATCAGTGTAGTCTTTTCTCAGGGGGTGTCCAACCCAGTCTTCTTCCAGGAAAATTCTCCTGAGGTCAGGATGGTTATTGAATCGGATGCCCATCAGGTCGAAAACTTCTCTTTCGAGAAATTCGGCGCCCCTCCAGATATCATGAACCGAGTCAAAAGCGGGGTTCAGGCGGTCAGTGGTATTTACCTTCAGTACCAGCTCATGACCCAGCGTGGTGGATCTCATATGATAAACAACACCCAGCTTGCCGGCGATATCAACTCCTGTAAGGTCGAACAGGAAGTCGAAAGCAGTATCAGAATCTTCCCGGAGTTGTTTTGCCAGTTCATGAAGCTTTTCCGGGGAAATAATGAATTCCGGGAACTGCGGATTTTCCATGAATTCGGCATCAGGGACGATTGATGCTATTTTTATTTTCAGCTGATCTTTATCCAT
>JBLNAN010000140.1:0-3377 GCA_050259355.1 Syntrophothermus sp.
ACCTTTCGGGCTGCTGCAGGTACTGGCGGATGTGATCAAGATATTTTTGAAGGAAGATTGGATCCCTCCTTTTGCCGACAAAATCGTTTTTGTAGTTTCACCGGCGATCCTGATCATCACCATTTTGCTGACTTTCGCGGTGGTTCCGTTTGCACCCGGATTTGTTGTTTTCGATTCCAACATCGCGCTGCTGTTCTTTCTTGGAAATTCTTCCCTCGGGGTTTACAGCGTGGTGCTCGGGGGATGGGCATCCAACAACAAGTATTCGTTGCTGGGCGCCATGCGTGCATCGGCACAGATGCTTACCTACGAGGTTTTCATGGGATTGTCGCTCATGGGAGTTGTCATGATGTCCGATAGCTTCAGCCTGGTAGATATCGTGGAAGCCCAGCGGAATATTTGGTTTTTCATCCCCCAGTTTATCGGTTTTGTGATATTTTTCATCGCCGGTGTAGCAGAGACCCATCGTTTGCCTTTTGATATACCGGAGGCGGAAGGCGAACTGGTGGCAGGATTTCATTCAGAATATTCAGGAATGAAATTCGGGATGTTTTTCGTGGGTGAATACCTGGGGGTTACCCTGATTTCAGCGCTGATAGCCCTTCTCTTTTTTGGGGGATGGCTGGGTCCCGCGTTCTTACCTCCATTCGTTTGGTTCTTTCTCAAAACTTTCATGTTTATCATGATCTTTATTCTTCTCAGGGGATCATTGCCCAGGCCAAGGTACGACCAGCTGATGAGTGTTGGCTGGAAGATACTTTTGCCGCTTTCCCTGCTGAATATCATGATAACGGGAGCAATACTGTTGTATCTAAAATGATGATTCAATGTTCAGCATATTAAGAAGCATCTGGTTGACATTTCTTCACACTTTCCGCAAACGGGAAACGGTGGAATATCCCGAGGAAAGAGTTTACAGGCCCGCCCGTTACCGCGGACGGATCATCCTCAGCCGTGATCCCGATGGAAAAGAAAGATGCGTTGCCTGCTACCTCTGTGCCGCTGCCTGCCCGGTCGACTGTATTTCCCTGCAGGCCACCGAGGATGAATTCGGCAGGAGATATCCTGAATTTTTCAGGATCAACTTTTCAAGATGTATCTTCTGCGGTTATTGTGAAGAAGCCTGCCCGACCTATGCCATTCAGCTTACACCTGATTTTGAATTAGGGGAGTTTGACCGCCGGAACATGGTGTATGAGAAAGAAAATCTTCTTATCAGCGGAGAAGGAAAATATCATGGCTATAACTTCTACCGGGTTGCCGGAGTTGACGCGGGTGTAAAACCAAAGGGCGAGGGTGATGAGGAAGAAAAAACAGTAAACATAAGAGATTTAATGCCATAAAAATGAATACATTTTTTTACATAGCGGCATTTGTCGCGCTACTTACAACAATACTGGCCATCACCGGGAAAAACGCCATTCATTCCCTGCTCAACCTGATCCTTTCGCTGCTTTCCATATCCATAATTTTTTACCTCCTGGGCGCACCCTTTGTCGCTGCACTGGAGGTCATCATTTACGCCGGTGCCATCATGGTACTGTTCATCTTCGCCATCATGATGCTCAATGTCGGAATGGAAAAAGAAGTGGAAAGAAAATGGCTCGTACCCAAAATGTGGATTTTACCTTCCATCTTCTCCCTCATCCTGCTGCTGGATTTCATATACATGCTTCGCAACAGACCTTACAAAGCCGTGGCCGGTGTCATCGTTCCGCCCTCTGACGTCGGCGTTTCGCTGTTTTCCACTTATCTGCTGGGTGTAGAGATTGCCGGGATACTGCTTTTAGCCGGAATTGTCGGCGCCTATCACCTTAGCAGACAAAAAAAGATCGTTTTTCACCGCTATCTCAGGAAACAGGCACAGCCTGCACCTGATGAAATAACCAAATAATCATTCCATGATCACCATTCCCGTCGAAATACAGATCCTTTTTGCACTGATGC
The DNA here is from genome assembly GCA_050259355.1 of Syntrophothermus sp. Taxonomy (GTDB): domain Bacteria; phylum Bacteroidota; class Bacteroidia; order Bacteroidales; family FEN-979; genus FEN-979. The sequence continues at coordinate 1,948 of JBLNAN010000140.1, forward strand.
TTTTCCTGATCGGACTCATCGGCGTGCTGGTCCGCCGCAACATCATCTTCATACTGATGTCATTGGAAATCATGTTCAACAGCGCCGGATTGGTGTTTATCATCGCCGGATCCCACTGGGGTGCGGTTGACGGCCAGGTCATGTTCATCTTTATCCTTACCGTGGCGGCAGCGGAAGTCTCTGTCGGTCTTGCCCTGATCATGCAGATGTTTCACCATTACCACACGCTCGACGTAGATCAGCTGAATAAACTTAAAGATTTACCATGATGATAATCCTGTTGATATTGATCCCCTTCCTGCCTTTTCTGGGATTCCTCATTCTTGCCCTGGCAGGAAGAAAAATGAATGAAAGAATGGTGGCGGTTACCGGTACGGGATCAGTAGGACTGGCGGCACTTTTCGTTATCACAGAAGGAATTCTTTTCCTTTCAAAAGGTCAGACGCCGCTGGATGTCACCGTGTGGGACTGGATCAGCCAGTCGGGGCTTCAGGTTCCGTTTGCCTTTCGCCTGGATTCGCTTTCGCTGGTTTTTATCTTTATCATCACTTTCGTGGGATTCCTGATTCATCTGTATTCAACGGGTTTCATGAAGGGAGACGAAGGATATTCCCGGTTTTTTGCCTACATGAATTTATTTGTATGTTCGATGCTAATCCTGGTTCTGGCCAACAATCTCCTGCTGCTTTACCTCGGCTGGGAAGGCGTGGGTGTTTGCAGCTATCTGCTCATCGGGTTCTGGTACCGTGAAACGGCCAACATCAATGCCGCCAACAAAGCATTTATCATCACCCGTATCGGGGATACCGCCATGATCATCGGTTTGTTTCTTATTTTCCTGCAACTGGGCACCCTGGATATCCAGGAGATTCTTCAACAGGCTCCAGCCCGGTGGCCGGTCAATTCTTCCGTGGCCAACTGGGCGGCTGTACTTCTCCTGGGTGGTGCACTGGGAAAATCCGCTCAGTTACCACTCCAGACCTGGCTTCCCGATGCCATGGCAGGTCCTTCGCCTGTCAGCGCTTTGATACATGCCGCCACGATGGTGACTGCCGGGGTTTATCTCATCGCCCGCACCAATGTTCTTTTCCTGCTTGCTCCACCCGTTCAGGCAACCGTTGCCATCATCGGTGCACTCACCTTGCTGATGGCCGGCTTTAGCGCGCTGACCCAGCACGACCTGAAAAGGATCCTCGCCTATTCGACCATCAGCCAGATCGGGTACATGTTTCTGGCACTGGGCGTGGGCGCCTGGTCAGCTGCCATTTTTCATTTTTTTACCCATGCATTCTTCAAAGCCCTCCTCTTTCTCGCCGGAGGAGCAGTCATCCTGGTACTCCGCGAAGAGCATGACATCTTTAAAATGGGGGGACTTCGTAAATCCCTGCCGGTCGTATTTTACACCTTCCTGGCAGGTGCTGCTTCGTTAT
>JBLNAN010000141.1:0-3253 GCA_050259355.1 Syntrophothermus sp.
GTCTATTCACAAGTTGTTACCGGTGAAACATACCAGATCGACTATGATAGCCCCAGGGAATATACCATTGGCGGAATCTCCGTTGCAGGTGTTAAATTCCTGGACAACAATGTTCTGATCATGTTGTCAGGATTATCTGTCGGGGATAAGATCAAGATCCCCGGTGATAAAATTACCCTGGCGGTGAAGAAATTATGGTTGCAGGGGCTATTTGAAGACGTATCGATTTCTATTGATAAAATTCTCGATAACCAGGTTTTCCTTACCATTTATCTGAAAGAAAGACCAAGACTTTCCCATTTTTCTTTCTCCGGAAATGTAAAAAAATCTGAAGCGGATGATATCCGTGAAAAAATAAAAATTGTTGCCGGCGATTATGTCACGGAAAATATGATCATTAAAACCACCAATATCATCCGGAAATATTACGATGATAAAGGGTATATGAATGCAATGATCGAGGTTATTCCAAAAAAAGACAGTGCCACTGCCAACCAGGTTTCGCTTTTGATCAACATCCGCCGGGGCAGCAAAGTCAAGGTTTATAATATTTACATTCACGGAAATCTCGCTTTGTCGAAAGAACAGATCACGGGGGTGATGAAGAAAACGAAAGAAAAAAGCGTTTTCAACCCGATGAATGATATGGATTCGGTGATCGTGGATGTTGCAAAAGAAACGCTCCAGGCAGATTTTGTTGATATTGCCAATGTACTTGCCAAGGATGCCTATAAAAATATACGGGTCAGGATCTTTAAATCATCAAAATTCATTCAGGAAGAATATGATGGCGACAAAAAACTCCTGATCGAAAAATACAATAATCTCGGTTACCGGGATGCCCGTATTTTAAGAGATTCACTGGTAAGAAATCCCAATAATACCGTCGACATTCACGTGTGGATGGATGAAGGACCGAAATATTATTTCAGGGACATCAAATGGGTGGGAAATACCAAGTACACCGACCAGTTCCTCAACCGGATGCTCCGGATTTCCAAAGGCGACGTGTATGATCAGAGCAGGCTGAACATGGCGCTTACCTATACGCCGGACGGAACGGATATCCGGTCATTGTATATGGACGATGGCTATCTGTTTTTTGATGTTGTACCCGTGGAGGTGAATATTGAAAATGATTCCATTGATCTTGAGATCAGGATGCATGAAGGAAAACAGGCCATGGTAAGTCATGTAACGATCACGGGTAATACAAAAACCAATGATCATGTTGCTTTACGTGAGATACAGACCAGGCCGGGACAGTTGTTCAGCCGTGATAAACTGATCCGGTCGCAGCGGCAGCTTGCACAGCTGAAGTATTTTAATGCCGAGAAACTGAGTCCGAACGTGTTGCCGAATCCTGAAGACGGAACGGTAGATATTGATTATGGTGTTGAAGAAACTTCTGCTGACCAGATCGAGCTTTCCGGTGGCTGGGGTTATGGCAGAATCGTGGGAACACTCGGATTATCCTTCAATAATTTCTCACTCAGAAACATCCTGAATTTCAAGGCTTACCGACCTATCCCGGCAGGAGATGGCCAGAAGCTGAGTTTGCGTTTCCAGACCTACGGCAAAGGGTACATCAGCTATAGTTTTTCATTCACCGAACCCTGGCTCGGCGGCAGAAAGCCTCTTGCCTTCAGTGTCGCGTATTATCATTCGCTTTATTCCAATTCCTTTTCCCGCAGCGATACCAATTATGCTTATTTCAAGATCGATGGCATAACCATTGGCCTGGGCAAGCAGTTGCAATGGCCGGATGACTATTTCTCGCTGTATAACAGTTTGAATTATAACCGTTACAACACGCATAAGTATTCGGGGGTCTTCTCGTTTGGCGGGGCCGACGGGATCTATAACGCCATCAGCTGGGGAATTGCCCTGTCGAGAAATTCCGTCGACCAGCCCATTTTTGCAAAAGCCGGTTCAGAATGGTCAGTTAACCTCGAACTGACACCGCCATACTCCCTGTTTAAAGGACATGTGAATTATTCTACCATGACGCCTGCACAGAAATACGAATGGGTTGAATATTACAAGCTGAAAATCAAGGCATCGTGGTATATCAACCTGATCGAAAAGCTTGTCCTCACACCGAGGCTGCAGTTTGGTTATCTGGGTGCCTACAACCACGAGCTGGGGGTAACGCCCTTTGAGCGGTTCTACCTGGGCGGTGACGGTTTAAGTGGGTATAACAATATGGATGGCAGGGAACTGATCGGAATGAGGGGATATACCAACAATTCATTAACTCCTTTGTATACGTTGAACAGTGCGCTGGGCGGTACGGTTTATACCAAGTACACGTTTGAACTTCGCTATCCGTTGTCATTGAATCCCAGTGCCACCATCTATGGATTGGGATTTCTTGAAGCGGGAAATGACTGGCTGAAATGGAAAAACTATAATCCCTTTGATGTATATCGTTCCGTGGGGCTTGGCGTGAGGGTGTTCCTTCCGATGTTCGGATTGCTTGGCCTTGACTGGGGATACGGACTTGATCCTGTTCCGGGTGCACCCGGTGCCGCCGGATCGCAGTTCCATTTCTCGATTAATTCATCAATCGATTAAAATCAAAAACCTGACAGATATGAAAAAGATCGTTTTCTTTATCCTCCTGATGGTGATTTTTACAGGGGCCCGGGCACAAAAGTTTGCCTACGTCGATACCCAGTATATTCTTGACAATCTTCCCGAATATACGGAGGCGCAAGCCCAGCTTGATGAAGTTTCACAGCAATGGCAGAAGGAAGTTGAACAGAAGTTCCAGGATGTGAACAAGATGAAGCAGGAATATCTGGCCCAGCAGGTGTTATTTCCTGAAGATATGAAAAAGAAAAAGGAAAAGGATATTGATGATCTGGACAAGGAAGCCAGGAATCTTCAGCGTCAGCGTTTCGGAAAAGACGGGGATCTGATGAAGAAACGGCAGGAACTGGTGAAACCCATTCAGGAAAAGATTTATAATGCCATTCAGGATGTGGCCACAAATAATAATTACTCCATTATTTTTGATAAGGCGGGTGCATTGACGATCATGTATGCCAATCCGAAATATGATGTAAGTGATGAAGTACTTGATAACCTCGGTGCGGTTTCTACCGGGCGGAAAAGCAAATCAGGATCCGGCAGCACGGGGGGTGGCGGGATCAGGAGTGGCAGCGGTTCGGGAGATCAGGGTGGATCGAAGGAAGAGAAAAAATAAGAGAATGAAAGTATTATTGTAAAAAAAAATTAATTTTGCAAT
>JBLNAN010000142.1:0-15539 GCA_050259355.1 Syntrophothermus sp.
GGCTCAAAAAGTTTCTTCTGCTGATAAGTGACTTCGCAGTTGTTCAGGCGGAGCAGCACCAGTTTCCCGTCTTTTCTCACCTTTTCTTTCAAGAATCCCTGCACGATTATTCCTGATTCAAATTCAATGCGGACTTCGTGTAGTTCGGTGATGCCTGCACGCATCAGCATATCATCCGGGGCATTTTCAGGATCGTTTTCAAGATTTTTGATCCTGCCAACGGGTGATCCAAATCCTGATCCGTGATATTTTTTATCCTGTCCTTTGATTTCCTTGTTGGCGAATGACAAGCTGGTAGGTCCCGAGGTTTTTAGATACAAAGGCCGACCGCTTTCCCCGATAACTTCCGTAAAGGTGCCGGAAACCTGCAGACCCGAGCTGTATTCGGCGGTAGCAGTGGTTCCCGAGCGGATGGCTTTTCGAATTCCTTCCAAACCACCCTTTCTGAGTGCCATCGTGGAGGCAAATTCTTCCAGAACCCTGGTAAGCGTCTCAAAATCTGGCGTGACAAAAAGCTGGGGCTGAGGTTCGGTAATATCGAAACTGTAATTTGCAGCTGCAATAGAATAGGGGATTTTCTTAACCTCCGGCTGCATGCAGTGATAGCTTTCGGCGATGGAAGAAAGCAGTCCCGCTCCGTAGATCCTCGGATTTTTAAGATCACCGATCAAGCCATATTCAACCGTCCACCAGTGAAGATTCCTGATCAGGGCCAGTTCTGAAGGTTCCCCGGCAGAATCAGCCAAAGCGGCCAGTTGTGCTTCCGCCTGCTTTGTTTCTTCAGGATCTGTATACGGATCAGCTTTCAGGATGGAAAGATGCCGGATAGCTTCATACAGGCGGTTGTCGTTATCGGATGACAAAGCTTTCGACCCGATCTCTCCAAAGCGCTGAAGATAGGAAGCGTAAGCAGGATCCGCGATGATGGGAGCGTGACCGGCTGCCTCGTGAATAATATCCGGTGCCGGCGTGTAGCCAATCTGGTCGATGGGACGGATATCCGCGGCAATCACGAGAACCTTGTAAGCCTGGAATTCCATGAAAGCAGAAGGCGGTATAAAACCATCCACGGCCACGGCTGCCCATCCGATTTCCCTCAATATCCTGTTCATCCCGTACATGTGGGGAATGCGGTCAAGAGAAATACCCGTTTTGGTCAATCCTTCCAGGTACGACGGATGTGCAACGTTTTTCAGGTACCGCACATTCTGACGCATCACGTAGCGCCACAAGGCATGATCCCGGGTGGTATAATCGTTATACGGCTGATCAATCACGAGATTCAGCAGGTATTTCGGCAATTTCTCCAGTATTTCATTCATTTCCATGATTCACGTGCCTTTAATTGCGTTACATCAGCAAGATCCGCGGGCATCGGGATACTGAAAACCGCATCACCGGAGGCCCTGCAATAGTTGTTCCCGCCGAGCCGGCCAACAAGGTCGATCTTGTGGGGATCGATCAGCCCGTTCTCATCCAGGATTTCAGCATTCAGATGCATCAGTTCTATCCGGCAGATGATCAGGTTGCCTGCATAGCCCTCCAACCCCGTCTCAACCACCCGGATCACATTGCACTCGAACTGCACAGGCGATTCTTTCACCCGGAACGGCTTCACCTTTACAGACGGTTCCATGGTAAAGCCTGCTTCGTTGAATTCATTGATCTCCCTGGGAAAAGGCGCACTGGCAATATTGACTTTCTCCACCATGCCGAATGACACCACGTTGATCACCACTTCCGAGGTTTCCTTAATGTTTTCATAGGTATGCTTGGTGGTGTTGTCTTTTCCTCTGCGGGAAGGGGAAAAGATCAGCAGCGGCGGATTTACACCAAAGATGTTGAAGAAGCTGAAAGGAGCCAGGTTTGGATTTCCTTTTTTGTCAATTGTGCTGGCAAAGGCGATCGGACGAGGTCCGATGGCCCCCAGCAGGTAACTGTTCAGTTTCCTGGGAGTCACCACCGACGGATCAATCTGCATGTACGACATGTTGTGTTTCTTGTTTTAAGGAGGAGGATATGTGTTCACGGGCAGGAAGCAATTTCACCGAAGCCTCTCCAAATCCTATACGCAGGTCTCCCTTTTGGGCATATCCCCGTATGATGACCCTGTCATTATCATTCAAAAACGTTCTCTCCGAGAGATCATCCAGTTTCAGAGGTCTTTTTCCCCCATGGGTGAGTTCTATCATGGATCCGAAAGATCCTTCATCGGGACCGCTGATGGTTCCGGAAGCATAAAGATCTCCAACGTTAATGTTGCAGCCGTTGGCGGTTTGATGGGCAAGCTGTTGAGCAATATTCCAGTACATGTACCGGTAATTGGTACGCGAAACCCTTGTTTCTTTGCCATTTTCTGGCTGAATAAAAACCTCCAGCTCAATATCAAAATTGTGTCTGTTTTTTGTCCTCAGATAAGGTAGTACCTCCGGTTCCTGAACGGGTCCCGCAACCCGGAAGGGTTCCAGGGCTTCGAGTGTCACGATCCATGGGGATATGATGGAGCCAAAGTTTTTTCCTGCAAAAGGTCCCAGGGGTACATATTCCCATTTTTGAATATCCCGTGCCGAAAGATCATTGAACAGGACAAATCCAAAAATTGCATCTTCCGCTTCTCCGGCAGGAACAGAATCTCCAAGTTCCGTTTTTTTGCCGGTGACAAACGCCATTTCCAGCTCAAAATCCAGTTGCCGCGTGGGACCGAATACAGGCGGTGCCGTATCATCCGGTCTTGTCTGGCCTGAAGGGCGGTGAACCGGTGTTCCGGAGATGACAATGGAAGAAGACCTTCCATGGTAACCTACCGGAAGGTGTCTCCAGTTGGGAAGCAGCGCATTTGCAGGATCCCGGAATAGCTTTCCCAGGTTGGTGGCGTGTTCCAGGCTGGAATAAAAGTCGGTATAGTCGCCGATACTCAGCGGCATCAGCATGGATATTTCTGAAACCGGCCAGAGGGATAGTTTCCGAAGCTCCCGGTTATTCCGGAGTATTGAATTGCCTTCTTCGAAAATATCTGTTAAGGTATTCCTGAGCATGTGCCACGAGGACTTGCCGTAAGCAATCATATTGTTCAAGGTAGGTTGCCCGAATTCTTTTGCCGGAATTCCCGATCCATCCAGCAAACCGGCATTTGCCAGCGCAAACAGGTCGATCACCGTATCGCCTATTCTGGTTCCCGCCCTTGGTTTTCCTGCCGGATCAATGAAAATCCCGTACGGTAGGTTCAACAATGGAAAATCACTTCCTTCTGGCACGCTGATCCAAGATTTATTTTTTATGGCTACCGTCATCTTACAGGGTTCCTCTCTTTTGCTGTTCGAGCTCAATAGATTCGAAAAGAGCCTTGAAATTTCCTTTTCCAAAAGCCCGGGATCCTTTGCGCTGAATTATTTCGAAGAATACCGTTGGACGGTCTTCAACCGGCTTGGTGAAAATCTGCAGAAGATAGCCTTCATCGTCGCGGTCAACCAGGATTCCCAGATCATGCAAAGGTTCAAGTTCTTCATCAATCCGGCCGACGCGGTGTTTCAGTGTCGTATAATATGTGTCGGGAACCCTGAGGAATTCCACACCCCGGTCACGCAGCATGGTTACGGTTTCAATAATATTATCGGTGGCCAGGGCGATATGCTGAACGCCGGGACCCCGGTAAAAATCAATATATTCTTCAATCTGCGATTTCTTTTTGCCCTCGGCAGGTTCATTGATGGGAAACTTGATCCTCAGGTTGCTGTTGGCCATGACTTTGCTCATCAGGGCCGTGTATTCCGTGGAGATATCCTTGTCATCAAATGAAATGAGTTGTGAAAATCCCATCACCTCCGAATAAAATTTTGTCCAGGTGTTCATCTCGTTCCAGCCTACATTACCCACCATGTGGTCCACATACCGCAGTCCAACGGATGCAGGCTTGTACAGCGGATCCCAGTTCACGAATCCCGGCAGGAAAATACCCTGGTAATTCTTTCTTTCAATGAATACATGCACGGTATCACCATAAATATGAATACCCGACATAACCACTTCGCCTCCGGCATCCCTGACCACTTTGGGTTCCATATACGGTTTCGCGCCGCGCTTGACGGTTTCCCCGTATGCCAACCTCGCGTCGTCGACCCAGAGCGCGGTTACTTTTACACCATCGCCATGCAATTTTACATGCTCAGCGACGGGAGAATCGGGAACCAGCGAGGTGGTGAACACCAGTCGTATTTTGTCCTGGGCCACCACGTAGGAGGCCCTGTCCTTTAGCCCCGTCTCCAGCCCAGCGTAGGCAAGTGGCTGAAAACCAAACGCGGTTTGGTAATAATGAGCGGCCTGTTTGGCATTGCCCACGTAAAACTCAATATAATCGGTCCCGTTGATCGGGAGGAAATCGTTTGCAGTTCTGGTTTCTTTTGCCTCCTGCAGTGCGGTTACTGTGTTATCCATGATTTATAATATTGTTTGTCTTCAATTTCCATTGCCTGTTTTGTTAATTGCAGCGGCCTGAAGGTATCTATCATGACCGCCAGTTCATTGGTTTCACGCGCCCCGATTCCGCGTTCCACCGCCCCGGGGTGGGGCCCGTGAACAATGCCTTTCGGGTGAAGGGTCAGCTGCCCCTGCTTTATGTTGTTCCTGCTCATGAAATCCCCGTCGACGTAATACAATACCTCGTCTGAATCCACATTGCTGTGGTTGTAAGGTACCGGAATGGAATCAGGATGATAATCGTACATCCTCGGAACGAAGGCACAGATAACGAAGTTATTGGCTTCGAAACTCTGGTGCACGGGAGGAGGCTGATGAATCCTGCCGGTTATCGGTTCGAAATCAAGAATGGAAAATGCAAACGGGTAATGATATCCATCCCATCCGATGAGATCAAAAGGATGATTCTGATAATGATAATTCCAGATCATGTCGTCCCGCTTGATTTTAACCAGGAAATCACCCTGTTCGGGATGAGTTTCCAGATTTTTCGGGGGACGTATATCCCGCTCACAATAAGGCGCATGCTCCAGGAGCTGGCCCTCCTTGTTCAGGTATTTCTTCGGGAACCGGATCGGGCTGAAGGATTCCACGATCAGCAGCCGGTTGGATGTACCGTTGAACTCCATCTGGTACGGAATGCCTCTCGGAATCACGAGATGATCGCCATAGCCAAACCGGATGTCGCCATACATCGTTTTCAGCGTCCCCTCTCCCTTATGGATGAAAATCATTTCATCAGCCCCGGAATTCTTGAAAAAATAATCTTTCATGGAGGCGGAGGGAGCTGCCACGCTGATATACACGTCATGATTTACCAGCAGCGGAACCCTGCTCTCCAGGTAATCCTCGTTTGGCTGGATCTCCATTCCCCTGAAGCTGCGGTGCTGCATGTTGATCTCCTTGCCAATTTCCGGCTTCACGGAATAAGGTTCTTCCGCGTCGAGCACCTCCGTTGGCGGATGAGTATGATACACCAGCGAATAGGCATCAGAGAAGCCCTCCGTGGAAACAAGCTGCTCAGCGTATAGTCCCCCGTCAGGTTTCCTGAAGACGGTATGACGTTTATGCGGGATCTTCCCAAGTGAATGATAATATGGCATGTTTGTATTTTTAAAAGCTGTCAGTCTTCAAAGATAATAAATTAATATAGACTGAATAAAAATAAAAAATTATGGAACGAAAAGCAAACCTTTCAATTTTCTGATGGATGTATTTTCCATACATTTGTTCTGCTATAAATCCTTCACCATGTTTTCCACGACTTACCCAAGATCTATTTATTTGTATTTCTGCTTCTTACTTGTTCCTGTTTTTTCTTTTGCCCAGGATACCATTCCCGGGGATTCAGGTTCCAGGAACCTTCAGGAAGTTGTTATCACGGCAACCCGTGTCAGCAAACGAATCATAGATATTCCCTATTCTGTTGTGAGACTGGATCTCAACACGATGAAATTTGACAAGAAAATTTCAGCTGATGACGTTTTGTCGGGAGTACCCGGTCTGTTTTTACAGTCCAGGTATGGCGATCATGATGTCCGGTTTTCCATCCGGGGTTTCGGAAGCCGCTCCAATTCCGGGATACGTGGCGTGAGGATACTTCTGGATGACATGCCGGAATCAGAACCGGATGGACAGACCCGCATCGAGGCCATCGATCTGAACTCTGTCAGCAGGATAGAGATTGTAAAAGGTAACGCGTCTTCTTTGTACACCAATGCAACCGGCGGAGTGGTCAATTTCTTCAACGACATCGAATTTGATAACACCAGCTTGCAACAGTTCAACCAGTTTGGCTCATTCGGGTTATTCCGCAACGGGATCAAATCAACCATCAGAACCGAACAGTCGCGTTTGCTGACAACTTACAGCTACCAGAATTATGACGGTTACCGGGTTCACAGCAACGAATACTGGCACATCCTGAATATGGTTTATGAAAATAAGCCGGCCCCGGGTGCGACTTTAAAAATACTTGGTTATTTTGTTGATGGAACCATCTATCTTCCCGGTTCGCTTACCAAAGCTGAATTTCTTAAAGATCCATGGCAGGCTGATCCAAAATCGGTAAGCCGTGATGAGAAAAGAATCACGACAAAGGGACGTCTTGGCATTCGTTATGACAAGGAGTTCGGCAAAAAGAAAAATAACGAGATCGAAGTGACGGCATTTGGTTCCATCAAATATTTTGAGAGAACATCCAAAGAATACCGGATCATCAACCGGTATGTTTTCGGATTCAGTCCCAGGTATGTCAACAAATCCGTTTTCTGGGGACACCACTGCGAATTTTCCATCGGTGCCGATCTCTATTCCCAGCCGGCCAGAACCGAGTATTACGCCAATATTGGCGGTCAGAAAGGCGATGCCATCAATCAACTGGTATCCGACAACATCACCAATATGGGGATTTATTTTTCTGAAAATTTCGAAATCCTGAAAAATCATCTTTTCCTTCTTTTTACAAGCCGTTATGACTACGTGAAGTTCACGCAGGCAGAACAGACTTTGCCGCTGAGGAAAGACCAGAAGGTGTATGGTGATTATACACCAAAGTTTGCATTGAATTATAAGTTGACGGAAAACATTGCCTTTTACACCTCGTACGGATACAGCTTCGATACACCGGCAGCCAATGAACTCGATAGTTTTGATCCTGCTTATCTTTTCAACACCGATCTGAAGCCGCAGCAATCCAGAAATTTTGAAATCGGTGCAAAAGGCAATGTGAACCGCTGGAAATCAAATTTCCTGAAAAGAAACCAGTTTGATATTACTTTTTTCAACATCTGGGTTAAAAATGAGATTGTTCCGCTGGAGTACCTGGGAGATGTTTTTTACAGAAACGCGGCTGAAACGCACCGTTTAGGGCTGGAAGCCGGGATAAAAACGGAGCTTTTCAAAAATCTCTTTTTTAATCTTTCCTATACCTTCTCCGATTTTGATTATACCTCATACGAAGCGCGGACCATTTCACCCGACACAACAGGAAATTACACGACCACCAATGCGGATTTTTCCGGCAATGTTGTGCCAAGTGTTCCGAAAAACAATCTCTATCTTTCCCTTGCGTATACCCAGCCAATCATAAAGCAGATTTCAGCATTTGCAAGAATGAGCGTGATGAACATCAGCGGGATGTATGTTGATGATGCGAATTCTGATAAAACAGATGCGTATCATCTTTTGAATTCGGTAATTGGTCTGGATATGAATTTTAAGAAATTTAACGTGATGATCTCGGGCGGGATCAACAACATTCTGGATGAAACCTACGTGGCATTCACCAATACCAATTCGGCCAACGGAAGGTTTTATGAAGCAGGTGCTCCCAGAAATTATTTTCTGGCGCTGAATCTCGGTTACAAGTTCTGATATGGATCTTTCGGTCACCACCATCATCCTGATCATCATTGCCGGCATATTCGTCGGTTTCATCAACACCCTGTCGGGCGGAGGCTCGGTGATCAGTCTTTCGCTGCTGATCTTGCTTGGATTACCCGCCAACATAGCCAATGGAACGAACCGGATCAGCATTTTCTTTCAGACATTATCCTCGGTGGGCAGTTTTACCCGGCAAAAGATGTTTGACAACCTGAAACCTGTATGGCTGGGGATACCGGCCACGATTGGCTCTGTACTGGGCGCTTATCTGGCCGTGGATGTGAATGAAAAGACCATCGAGATCGCGATGATGGCAGCAATGATCATAATGGTGTTCTTCCTGTTTTACAAGCCGGATAAATGGCTGAAGGAAAATCCGGTGCGACTTTCACAACCGCTGAAATGGTGGCAGTTCCTTATCTTTTTCGTGGTTGGTTTTTATGGAGGATTCATCCAGGTGGGGATAGGCTATTTTCTGCTGATGTCGCTGGTGCTCGGCATTGGTTACGACCTGGTGAAAGCCAATGCCGTCAAAAACCTGATCGTTTTTTTCTACGCGATTTTCGCTCTTTTGGTCTTTATCCTCGACGGGAAGGTCAATTACCTTTACGGGCTCGTGCTTTCGGTAGGCAGTATCATCGGTGCGCTCATTGCTTCTCACCTCGCGATTAAAAAAGGCGCAGGTTTCATCCGCGGGGTTATTGTATTTTCTGTTGTGATCACCATTCTTCAGATCACGGGACTTATTAATTTTACAGAGTTGTTAAAAAGGATGATATGAAAAGAGGAGCGTTACTGCTGGTGGCATGTTTTTTCCTGATGTCATTGATTTATGCCCAGAATGAAATGAAATCCATATCGAAAGAACCGCCTGTAAACTGGGTTATAGCCATACATGGCGGAGCAGGCGGACCCGCGAGGGGAGTATTGGCGGCTGAGAAAGAACAGCAGTACCTGCAGAAACTTGATGAGGTGCTGAAGGAAGGTGGAAAAATGCTTTCTGAAGGACGAAGTGCACTGGATGTCGCGGAATTTTGTGTAAAGATGATGGAGGATTCTCCCTTGTTCAATGCCGGAAAAGGATCTGTTTTCACGGCTGAAGCAAAAAACGAGATGGATGCTTCCATCATGGATGGTAAAACATTAATGGCGGGTGCCGTGGCTTCTGTGACAACCATCAAAAATCCCATAAGCGCTGCACGAGCTGTTATGGAAAAATCACCTCATGTTTTACTGATCGGCACGGGTGCTGAAATATTTGCAAAGAAGCAGGGACTCGAGATCGTTGATCCCTCTTATTTTTTCACCCAGGAGCGTTGGGACGCATTGCAGAAGGCCAAAAAGGAGGAAAAGGATAACAGCCATGGCACCGTGGGTGCGGTCGTACGGGATGGAATGGGCAACCTGGCTGCTGCAACTTCGACCGGTGGTATGACCAACAAAATGAAGGGCAGGGTGGGGGATTCCCCCATCATAGGAGCCGGAACCTATGCCAACAATGCCACTTGTGCCGTTTCAGCCACCGGGCATGGTGAATATTTCATCCGCAATGTAGTTGCGTATGATGTCTCGGCGCAGATGGAATATAAAGGTTTGTCGCTCGAAGAAGCAGCCACCGGAATTATCATGCAGAAACTGAAAGATCAGAAAGCCCAGGGAGGTCTTATTGCAGTAGATCGTGAAGGAAATGTGGCCATGCCCTTCAACACCAACGCGATGTTTCGCGGATCTTACCGTTCCGGGGGAACACCCGAGGTGGCTATCTATTGATTCTCGTATTGCTGGATCTCGTCATTCATGAATTCCAGTTCCACACCGGCCATCCGGAACATCTCTTCGGATTCTTTTCCGTCATGGTATTTTTTCTCGCAAACCACGCGTTTTATTCCGCAATTGATGATCAGCATCGCGCAGGTTCTGCAGGGGGTCATACGGCAATACAGGGTAGATTTATCCAGGGGAATGCCGAGTCTTGCCGCCTGGCAAATTGCATTCTGCTCTGCATGAACCGTCCGCATACAGTGTTGTGAAACCCGTCCGTCTTCATGTTCAACCTTCTTCATGAGGTGCCCTACTTCATCACAATGAGGCAGGCCGCGGGGGGAACCGACATATCCCGTCACCAGGATTTGTTTGTCGCGTACAATTACGCATCCGCTCCTTCCGCGGTCACAAGTTGCTCTTTTTGCCACAGTATTAGCAAGTTCCATAAAATAAACATCCCAACTTGGACGTTCAAAGGTATCTTGTTGCATAATTTATCATTATAAAAACGTAAAAATACGCATTTACTCGTCAGAGTCACGCATCATTTTGGTTTGAAGAATACAATAATCTATATATATAATTAAAATCAATTAGCATGAAAAAATGGTTATTTCTTGTTTTTGCTGCAGCAGTGTATCTGTTGCTTCCTGAGAGGTCCCTTGCCGTGACTGCAAAACCGGGACCTGTTGAATTTACCCAGCCTGACGGAACAAAGGTCACCCTTCTACTGAAAGGTGATGAACATGTTCACTGGGCGACCACTGTTGACGGGTATACTTTATTATCTGATTCCACCGGGGCTTACGTTTATGCCAGCAAGAATCCGGCAGGAATTGGTTTTTCAAATGTCCGGGCCCATGATCCGGTCCAGCGCGGTTCGTCAGAAAAAGCGTTTCTGGGTCAGCTTGAAAAAGGGATCTTCTTTAGTAAACAGCAGTTGGGCGAGATGAAAAGGGCGGTACTCCTGAAATCATCAGACCAAAGCGATGCTACACTCAGCGGGGGATTTCCGACCACGGGAACACGCAAATTGCTCATGATCCTTGCCAATTTCAATAATACTTCCACCACCTACACTCCATCCGCCTTCACCAATTTCATGAATCAGGTCAACTACAACGGAACCGGGAGTTTCCGGGATTATTACCTTGAAGTTTCCTATGGTCAGCTCATTGTTAATACAACTGTAACAACCTGGGTTACATTACCCAATACGCATGATTATTATGGCCCGCAGGGCATGTGGGGCAAATTTGCCTACGATGCCATTGTTGCCGCGAATAACCAGGCAGGGGTAAATTTTGCCGAATTTGACAATAACGGCGACGGAGTGGTGGATGGGGTTACCATTGTTCACCAGGGCCGCGGCCAGGAAGAATCCGGAAATATCAGCGACATCTGGTCGCACAGCTGGGATCTGGGATCGGCGGGTTATACTGCTGCCCAGCGTACTTTTGATGGTGTTTTGGTGAGTGCCTATACGACTGAACCCGAGAAAATGGGAACCTCTTCGATGGTGAACATTGGCGTTTTTTGCCATGAGTTCGGTCATAATTTAGGTGCACCCGACTTTTACGATGCAGATTATTCCACGAACGGACAGTACCAGGGCACGGGAAACTGGGACCTGATGGCCAGTGGTTCCTGGAATTCAAATGGAATAAAACCCGCTCATCATACAGCCTGGACCAAAGCTTATTTTGGCTGGATCACGCCGCAACAACTTACGACAGCACAAAGTGTTACCTTGCCGAATGCTGAAGGTAACCCCGTCGCGTACCGCTACAATACCACCACGAGCAACGAATATTATCTCGTGGAGAACCGCCAGCAAACCGGTTTTGATGTAGCCCTTCCCGGACATGGAATGATCATTTATCATGTGGACGGCAATTACATTTCTGCTCATTCCGGGCCCAATGATGTCAACTGTACCTCTCACCAGGGTCTTTATCCGATGGCTGCAAATTCAACCACGGCCAATGGGATCATGGTTTCTCCAGGCACGATAAATACTACAGGATGTTCATGGCCGGGAGCTTCTCTCAAAACTACTTTTACGGATGCAACCATTCCCGCTGCCAAATCCTGGGCCGGGGCAAATACAGGACTTCCCTTACAAAATATCGCCGAAAATAACAGTACCAAAGAAGTCTCATTCTGTTTTATCAGCTGTTCCACAACCACACCGACGCTATCCGTCACTCCCGCTAATCAGAATGTTTCATCGACAGCAGGAACAACCACTTACACGGTCACATCCAACTCGGCCTGGACGGCAACGAGCAGCCAGAGCTGGTGCACGGTAACTTCTTCCGGGACCGGCAATGGCACTATCTACGCCAGCTACACGGCCAATACTTCCACCACTGCAAGATCAGCCAGCATAACGGTTACCGTCAATGGCCTCACCCCGGTGGTGGTAACGGTTTCACAGGCAGGTACTGCACCGGCGACCATTCTTTCCGTTACACCTGTACGCAAAAAAGTGAGCGCTGCCCCCGGAAGTACCGACTTTTCAGTTACCTGCAATACAACCTGGACGGCTACCAGTAATCAGGGATGGTGCACCGTAACTCCTTCCGGCAACGGAAATGGAATACTTACAGCCAGCTTCACGGCTAATGTCTGGTCTTCTTCCCGAAAAGCCTTTATCACGGTTTCGGCACCCGGAACAGCAGCTGTAACCGTAACCCTCACACAGTCGGGCAATGGACCCAAACTGTCTGCAACTCCGGCTACCCAGGATGTTCCCATGAACAGCGGCAAGACCCGAATCATGATTTCTTCTGATTCTGCAGCATGGACTGCCAGTACCAATGTTTCCTGGCTAACACCGGCTAATGCTGCCGGATATGGCGAGAGTCCGATGGATATTGATTTTTCAGAAAATCTGTCAGGGACAGACAGGATAGGGACCATACAGATCGTTAATGAATGGGATGACTCACTAACAGTAACCGTTCATCAGTCGGGGGCCATACTGGGTATTGATCCTGATCATTCTCTTGTCCGCATCAGCTTGTATCCCAATCCCACAACCGGGTATTTCAAAATCACTTCTTCTTCAACCGGTGAAATGGGAATCCAGGTCATGGATATGACCGGAAAAACTCTTCTGACACGTGAAAGCGTGCCTGCGGCTGATCTTGATTTCAACCTGGGATATCTTCCCTCGGGAACTTATTTTGTAAGGATCCGTCAGGATAAGCAGGTTGTTGTGGAACGTCTGATTATCATAAAGTAATACTGCCAAAGCCCTGGCGGGAAGTTTCCTGCCGGGGCTTATTTTTTTGATAGCCTTTTATGAGATGTTATTATCTTTGTGCGTTTTTATCCAATCAATTTTCAATTAATATATGAAGAAGTTTTATCTGCATTTGCTAATTGCAGCATTGTGCATTTTTAGTTTTTCTATCCATGCACAGGAGGTTATCGTTCAGAAACCATTAAAAACGGATGTGTCAATACCTCTCAGGGAAATGACTCCTGAAAAAAAATCAGTTTTCCGAAAAATTTTCAGAGAAAACGAAGAGAGAAAGGTTCCCAACCGGTTCAGGACTATCCCCGTCACTCCAAATGTACCACCCGATCCGGCGCTGCAAACCCAGTATCCGGGTGAAAATGATCGTTCGGTCATGGTTACACCGATTGTCAACTTTAACGGAATTACCAACGCCTCCAATTCCGGCCGGGTTACCCCGCCGGATGTCAATGGTGATGTTGGACCTAATCATTATGTACAGGTTGTCAACTGCATGCTCCAGATGTATAATAAGTCAGGCACTTCGGTCTATGGTCCTGTCGCTACCTCCACCATATGGAACGGGTTCAGCGGGAACTGGAGCGGGCACAATGATGGCGATGCAGTGGTTTTGTATGATGAGAATGCCGACAGATGGATTATTTCACAGTTTGCCATTGACTGCGGAAACTATCCGAATTACACCGAATATGAACTGGTTGCCGTATCAACAAGTCCTGATCCCACAGGGACTTATTACCGGTATGCATTCGCATTCGACTACATGCCTGATTATCCAAAATTATCTGTCTGGCAGGACGGTTACTACATGGCTGTTAATCGTTTCAATACGAATGCCTCCGGGACTCCTTTCGTGGGAGCCGCTGCCTGCGTGATGGAAAGATCAAAAATGCTCACCGGTGATGCATCCGCGAGCATGGTATATTTTAAGACCGAGACGCTCGGCGGTTCCGGTTCAGGACTGGGTTCCGATTGCTGGTCCATGCTCCCGTCTGATTGTGACGGTACCTGGGCACCTGCCGGAACACCCAATTATTTTACCTATTTCAATGATAATTCCTGGGGCGGAAATGATGAACTCCGGATTTGGGGACTCACGGTTAACTGGACTACCCCTTCAAGTTCTGTTTTTACTTTTGCCACTGCCCTTCCCGTTACTTCTTTCACCCTGCTGGGTTCAGGTATTTCCCAATCCGGCACCTCCAACAAGCTGGATAATCTTGGTGACCGGCTGATGTTCAGAAACCAGTACCGGAATTTCGGAACCTACGGTTCTTTTGTCACCTGTCACAGTGTGGATGCAGGATCGGGCGTTGCGGGTGTTCGCTGGTATGAATACCGTAAAACCGGATCAGCATTTTCCTTGTTTCAGCAGGCAACCTATAATCCCGGTGACGGGAAATCAAGATGGATGGGCAGCATCGCGATGAATGCCAACGGGGATATTGGCATGGTTTATACCGTGTGCAACAATACCATGTTCCCGTCTATTTATTTTACCGGAAGAAAAGCAAGTGATCCGGTCAACCAGATGACCCAGACGGAAAGCATCATTCAGACCGGAACGGTCGCGATGACCGGTGCCACCCGCTGGGGAGATTATGCATCGATCAATGTGGATCCTACCGACAACAGTACATTCTGGGCAACAAATGAATACGTGGGTACGTATGGTGGAACCTGGCCCTGGGCAACCAAAGTCGCCTCCTTCAAGTTCAGCAATATGCCCACGGCCACGACCACTGCAGCAACCGGGGTCAGCACGGCAGCAGCAACCCTTAATGGAACGGTTAACCCCAACGGGCTTGCCTCAACATACAATTTCCAGTGGGGTACTACCATTTCCTATGGAAATACCACCACGACGACCACGGCAGGTTCAGGAACTGCAAACGTGCCTGCCTCGGCAGCAATTTCAGGTTTGACAGGAGGAACCACCTACCATTACCGGGTTACCGCCACGAATACTGACGGAACGGCTTACGGCTCGGATATGACCTTTGTTCCTGGTGCAGCGGTGATTACGACCGCCAATCCGACCACCATTACCAATATTTCTGCTGTTTCAGGAGGCAATGTTACCTCCGATGGGGGATCAACGGTAACGGCAAGGGGTGTTTGCTGGGGTACTGGCATCAATCCGGTAGCCTCGGGCAATCATACAACGGATGGATCAGGAACGGGTATTTTTACCAGCAATATCACGGGGCTGTCTCCCAATACAACCTATCACGTACGGGCCTATGCCATCAATGGCACCGGAACCTATTACGGCAATGATATTGCTTTCACCACGCTTTGCAACACCTATTCACTTCCTTTCACCGAGTCGTTTTCCGGGACAACGCTCCCTGCCTGCTGGTCAAACACAGACAACGGAATCACGGGACAGATCTGGCAGTTTGGAGTGATCACGGGTCAAACGCCTAATCCCATTCTTACCGGGAACTACGCTTATCTGAACAGCGATGCCTATGGTTCGGGGAGTTCACAAAATGCAGATCTTATTTCGCCCACCATTGATATGACCGGCTATACCAGTGTTACCCTGGCTTTCAGTCATTATTTCAAGGCCTATACCGGTTCCTCCGGAACATTGTACTATAGCATCAATAATGGTTCAACCTGGAATATCATCCAGACCTTTACC
>JBLNAN010000143.1:0-3945 GCA_050259355.1 Syntrophothermus sp.
AATCACATTTTCCAGGCCCAGCGCGGTAGCGATATTTTCGACCACCTGGATCTTTTTTCCTATGGAATCAACCAGGGTGAACTGAACGCCGGGAAATATGATGGCCAGTGGTATACCGGGCAATCCTCCCCCCGTACCGGCGTCCATAATTTTCGTTCCCGAAGTAAAGTTGAAAACTCTGGCAATGGACAGGGAATGCAAAAGATGACGGGTTTCAAAATTTTCCATGTCCTTCCGCGAGATCACATTGATCCTTTCATTCCAATGGGCATAAAGTTCCGGCAACCGTGCAAGTTTATCCAGTTGATCTGGTGATAATTCCGGAAAATATTTTTGAATCTCCTTCATCTCCGACGTGAGCCCTTATCGCTTAAAAAAACGAGGACAGGCTGATTACCTGTCCCCGCGGATTTTTTATTGTATTTACAGTAACTCCGGCTGACTTTCATCCGGGGTTTCGGTTTTCTTTTTTGTTTTTGGTTTTGATTCCCCGGCGGTCTTTTTTGTTCCTGTTTTCTTTGTATTTTTTGTTACATCACCCGTTTCACCTTCAGCCGGCGTGGATGTCTGTACAACCGGTGCTTCCTCGAGATCGGTCTGATTAATAACTTTCACGGGTTGGGGTTTTGGTTTTGCAGCCCGGGTTTCTTTGACAGGAGTCGCTTTTCTCAAGGATTTCTTTTTCCTTGCTCTTCTTGCGCCGTAAGTTCCGATGGTAATTTTACCTCTTTTGGATTTTTTGTCTCCTTTTCCCATGATTTGAAAAATTAAATGAAAATCTGAATGACTTGTTGCAAATATAAAAAGTTTGAGTTTATTTACGATACCTTGATAAAAATTGAGCTTCAACCTTGTCGGCTTTTTTCAGTACATTTTTTGTCCAGGAAATCAAAGTGTCAAGCTGCTCATCTTCTGATAACTGCCAGTTTATTTCCGAATTCCTCAGCCTTCCGGTGAGGCTGTACAAAAATAGCGCTGCTGAAACAGAAATGTTAAAACTCTCGGTAAAGCCGAACATCGGAATTTTAACATAATCATCGGCCATTTCCAGGGCAGTTTCAGAAAGACCTTCAAGTTCGGTTCCGAAGACCAGTGCAACTTTCTGGTCAAGGGGAAGTGTTTCCGGGGTATAATCCTTTTTATGCGGGGAGGTGGCCACTATTTTATATCCCCGAGATCTGAGCTGTTCCAGGCAAGGCCGCGTATTATTCCCTTCTTTGTTATATTTTTTCAGCGTGAGCCATTTGGAGGACCCGAGCGCCACATCAGGATTGACCTGGTAACGATTGGTGTTTTCAATGATGTGGATGTCCTGGATACCAAAACAATCGCAGGTTCTCAGAACGGCACTGGCATTATGCGGCTGATAGATATCCTCGAGAACAATGGTGAGATGGCGGGTACGATACCGGATGTACTCGACAAATTTGTTTCTTTTATTTTCTGAAATGAAAGAGGATAAAAATTCAAGTAGCTCTTTCTTTTCCTGATGATCAAACTGCATTATAATGGAATTAAAAATTGAATGATCAAAAGTACATGAAATTCCAATGGAATAATTTCATAATTACTTGTCACCCATCACCCGTCACCCGTCACTCGTCACCCGTCACTAATTTATTTGTTTATATCTGGAATTTACCTAATTTTGCACCTCAAAATCAAAAAATATCATGGCAAAAAAGACGGACAAAACCGAAGAAAGGATTGTAGCAGTAGAGGAAGCATTCAGCAAAACAGAAAGATTTATTGAAGACAACCAGAAGATCATTCTCATCGTTCTAGGTGTTATTATCGTGCTGGTACTGGGCTATTTCGGGTTCAAGAGATATTATATTGCTCCCCGTGAAACCAGGGCACAGGCACAAATGTTCATGGCTGAAAAGTATTTTGAACAGGATTCGCTGAACAAGGCGCTCAACGGCGACGGTCCCAATCCGGGTTTTCTCACCATTATCGATGATTATGGTATGACGAAATCCGCCAACCTGGCACATTATTATGCAGGTATCATTTATCTGAAAAAAGGAGAATATCAGAATGCCATCACGCAGCTGAAGAAATTCGATTCGGATGGTTCCGTGGTTGGTCAGATGGCAATGGGTGCAACAGCCGATGCATACATGGAGCTTAAGGACGCTGCCAAAGCGGCTGATCTTTACACGAAAGCTGCCGAGGAAATGAAGAATGAATTGATTTCGCCGATGCTTTATATGAAAGCCGGATGGGCATACGAAAGTGCCGGAGATTATCAGAAGGCAGTAGATGTGTATAAGAAACTGAAGGAAAATTATCTCAGGAGTACTGAAGGCCGCGACATTGATAAATACATTGCCAATGCCTCTGCCCTCGCCGGAAAAAAATAAAATAATAAAATTGCTAACTTTAATGCCTGACTAACCTCAGGCATTTTTTTTATTATGCAGGATAATAACGGGATAATTTTTTATGGTACGCCGGAATTTGCAGTTGCTTCACTGGATGCCATCCTGAAAGCAGGATTCACCGTGAAAGCTGTCGTGACCGCCCCCGACAGGCCAGCTGGCAGGGGACTGAAACTGCTTCAGCCGGAGGTAAAAAAATATGCAGTTGAACATGACATAAAGGTGCTGCAGCCGGTGAGCCTTAAAGACCCTGGATTCCTTGAAGAATTGCATCAGATTAATCCCGTGCTGCAGGTGATTGTTGCCTTCAGAAAACTACCGGCCGGGGTTTTCACACTTCCTCCCCTGGGGACTTTTAATCTTCATGCCTCACTCTTACCCAAATATCGTGGTGCCGCTCCGATCAATCATGCTATTATGAACGGTGAAACGGAAAGCGGTGTTACCACCTTTTTCCTGTCAGAAGAAATTGATACGGGTAATATTCTTTTTGCTGAAAAGGTCAGTATCCGGCCCGACGAAACTGCCGGGGAACTGCACGATGAACTAATGGTCACGGGAGCAATACTGGTGGTAAAAACTATCCAGGCTATCTTCGGCGGAACAGCTGTACCCGTTCCGCAGCCTGCAGTGACTGACCCTTCTGATGCCTCTTACAAGGCACCCAAGATTCACAAGGAAGACTGCATGATTGATCTCACCCGAAAAGTAGAAAAAGTTTATAACCACATTCGGGGACTGAGTCCGTACCCGGGTGCTTTTCTGACTTTTACTGGTACAGACGGAAATGATCATCTTCTGAAAGTATATGAATGTAGTGGTGAAATTGCTACCCATACAAAAACAGTTGGAAGTTTTATCACCGATGGTAAATCATATCTCAAAATAGCCCTTGCAGATGGATATGTAAACCTAACAAAAATACAGTTGTCAGGCAGGAAGGCCATGGGAATCGCCGAATTCTTAAGGGGGTTCGCGAAACTGATTCCCCAAACTATGTGAAAAACAAGGGCTTTCAGAGCGCAGTTATTAACAAAAAATCGAATTTATTAACAAATACTGATGTTTTAGGGCATAAATCCTTGACAAATTCTATATAGATACTATATTTGCTCACACTTTGATTTTAAGTATTAACTAAAATTGAAAACAAAATGAACAAAGCACAATTAATCGAAGCTATTGCTACCGATGCAAAGATGACCAAAGCTGAAGCCAAAAGGGCTTTAGAATCATTTGTTGGCGCTACCTCCAAAGCCATGGCAAAAGGTGACAGGGTTGCTCTCGTTGGATTTGGTTCCTTCTCAGTAACCAAAAGAGCTCCCCGCAAGGGAAGAAACCCCCGCAATGGTAAAGAAATCAAGATTCCTGCAAAGAAAGTTGTAAAATTCAAGGCAGGTGCCGATCTGATGAAAAAAGTTAAGTAAATTTTTTTCTACCAGAAAAAGAACCGGTTCCAGTTCAGGAGCCGGTTTTTTTTTACTGGGCCCTCCCTCAGCAACTGAATAATTCTATTATGAAAAAGCTGAATCATTTCGCGGTTTATGATGAACTACCCCTT
>JBLNAN010000144.1:0-4114 GCA_050259355.1 Syntrophothermus sp.
ACTGTCGCTTACCTATGTCCCCATGGCTTCCGCTCTGTTTCTCAGCAGAAAAGACAAGACCCGGAACCATTCAGAAAAAATCATGAAAGGAATTCAGAAAGTTTTTGATCCTGTCATCCTGTATGCTCTTGCTCACAAAAAGATTGTTACTGGTTCGGCATTGCTGCTTTTTGTACTCAGCATTCTGGTTTTCAACCGGCTGGGGGGCGAATTCATTCCACAGCTGGAAGAAGGTGATCTGGCAGCAGGTGTCATGACGTTGCAGGGAGGATCGTTATCCAATACCGTGGAAAAGGTGAAAATGGCCAACAAGATCCTGCTTGAAAATTTTCCCGAGGTAAAACATGCAGTTTGCAAGATCGGGGCAGGCGAGATCCCCACGGATCCGACACCCATGGAGACCGGCGACTATATTATCACCCTTAAACCAAAAAACGAATGGACCAGCGCGAAAACCAGGGAAGAGCTGGTGGCAAAGATGGAGGAAAAGCTGGTGGTTCTCGCGGGTGTCAAGTTCGAGTTCCAGCAACCCATCCAGATGCGTTTTAACGAGCTTCTTTCGGGGTCCAAACAAGATATTGCCGTAAAGATCTTTGGCGACGATCTGGAAATTCTGGCTGAAAAGGCCGCCATGGCAGAGGAAATCATCAGAAAGGTAGACGGGGTAACAGATCTTAACGTGGAAAAAGTGACGGGACTTGGGCAGGTTCAGGTAGATTTTGATCGTGACCGGCTGGCACAATACGGTTTGTCCGTTACTGACGTGAACCGGGTGCTGAGAGCTGCGTTTGCCGGAAGTCAGGCCGGCGTGGTGTATGACGAGGAAAAACGTTTCGGGATGGTGGTCAGACTGGACAAAGATTACCGTCAGAGCCTCGAGGACGTGAAGAATCTCTGGGTAGCGCTGCCGGGCGGCGGTCAGATTCCGATCGTACAGGTCGCATCGATCCGTATAAAATCCGGTCCTGCCCAGGTGTCACGGGAAGATACCCGGCGACGGATTACTGTTGGATTCAATGTGAGGAACCGGGATGTTCAAAGCGTGATCAGCGAGGTTTCGTCCCGGCTTTCAAAGCAGGTTCAGCTTCCTACCGGTTACTATATCAGCTACGGGGGACAGTTTCAGAACCTGCAGGAAGCCAGGAACCGTCTGGCAGTTGCGGTTCCTGTAGCATTGTTGCTGATATTCGTCCTGCTTTATTTTTCCTTTCATTCGGTAAAACAAACCCTGCTGATATTTTCGGCTGTTCCCTTCGCTGCTATTGGCGGGATATTCGCGCTATGGCTGCGGGGTATGAATTTTTCAATATCGGCGGGTGTAGGATTTATCGCGTTGTTCGGGGTTGCCGTGCTTAATGGCATTGTTCTCATTTCTGAATTCAATAATCTTGAAAAAGAAGGAATCACGGATGTGCAGGAGAGGGTGCTGAAAGGGTTGAAAATCCGTCTCCGGCCAGTCATCATGACAGCAGCGGTGGCATCACTGGGATTTCTTCCCATGGCATTATCCACGTCTCCGGGCGCTGAAGTCCAGAAACCACTGGCTACCGTGGTTATCGGCGGGCTTATCACTGCCACCCTACTGACGCTGGTCATCCTCCCCGTTTTTTATATCGTATTTTCCACCCGCTCCTTCAGAAAAATATTCAAAATGAAAAGGATGCTGCTTTTATTAATGCTTGCAGCAAGCTGCTTGTTTCCGGCGGGACTCTTTTCACAAAATCCGCGGCCCATCGACCTTAGAAGCGCCATCAGCATCGCGCTCGACAGCAATCTTTCGCTTCATTCATCAAAACATTACATGGATGCGGAGAAAGCGGCGAAAGGGACTGCCTGGGACCTTCCAAAAACTGCATTCTCGGGCGAATATGGTCATATCAATTCTCCCGAAACCGACAACAGTTATTCGATCACACAGGAATTTGCCTTTCCGACACTTTATATCAGTCAGGGCAAATTCCTTGGTGCAAAGTTGAAAAACAGCCAGATGGAATATAGGAGTTCAGAGCTGGAAATTGCTACAAAAGTCAAACAGGTTTACTGGCAGATGGTCTACCTCGAGTCGCTTGAACGGCTGAAGGAGTATCAGGACAGCCTGTACACCGGTTTTTTAAAAGCTGCCAGATTGCGGGCAGGAACGGGAGAAACCAACCGGCTGGAAATGATCACGGCACAATCGCACAGCCTGGAGGTGAGGAACGAACTACGGCAGGTTAGGGCAGATATCATTATTTATTCAGAGAAACTCAGCAACCTGCTGAATACCGTGCAGACCTATAAGCCTGCAGACACCATACTGATCAAAAAGGGTTTTAATGAATCATCGGGGAGTCTCGCGGTTTCATCCAATCCCGTTTTTAACTCGGTACTTCAGAAAGCAGAAATTTCCAGGTGGGAGAAGAAGACTGCCATCAACCGAATTTTTCCCGACTTGAGCATCGGTTATTTCAGCCAGACCCTGCACTGGGCGGGTGAGAGTCCGGGATATGCCAATAACAAAAGATTTAATGGTTTTCAGGCAGGCATCAGTATGCCGCTATGGTTTGTTCCATATACTTCCAGGGCCAAAGAGGCCGGATTACGGGAAAAAGCTGCCCGTGAATATGCCGACTATTACCTGAAGAGCCTTCAGGGTGACTACAAGGTACTGGCAGGAGAACTGGAAAAATACAGGAACAGCATCATCTATTATGAAAACCAGGCCCTTCCGGAAGCAGATAACATCATCCGTCAGGCAACCCTGACCTACAAGTCGGGTGAAATGGATTACATGGAATATGTCCAGAGCCTGAACCAGGCGCTGAACATCAAGCAAAACTACCTGGAAGTACTGAACAACTGCAACCAAACAATTATTTCACTGGAGTCAATCACTGGAAAAATATTTTAGTTATGAAAAATTTAAAATTTAACCGTTACTTGCTGCTACTGCCGCTTTTTATCCTGATTCTGGCTTCCTGCGGCAGCAAAAAAGAATCGAAGGAAAATGAAGAGGTTGTTCCTGACGACATCGTGGAAATGCGGGCTGACCAGGTAAAACTGGCAGGTATCGAATTGGGACAGATCGGGATGCAGTCCCTTAGCGGAACCATGAAAGTAAACGGGGTGGTAACCGTTTCCCCGCAAAATGCCGGTACCGTTTGTGCCCCCATGGGTGGTTTTGTGAAAGCCACCTCACTGCTGCCGGGCAACCCGGTACTGAAAGGACAGGAACTTGCCGTGATCGAAAATCCTGAATTTATTGAAATCCAGCAAAACTATCTCGAGTCGCTGAACAAGCTTGAATACGCCGAGGCCGAGTACAAGCGCCATACTGAATTGTTCAAAGAAGATGTGTACTCTGAGAAAAATCTTCAGCAGGTGACAACGGATTATAAAAACCTGAAAGTCCAGGTCAGAGCGCTGGCACAAAAGCTGGCCCTGATCGGGATCAATCCGAAAGATCTGAAGGAGGACAATATCACGCGGTCTGTTCCGGTGGTTGCACCCATCGGGGGGTTTATACGTACGGCCAATGTAAATATCGGCAAATACGTCGGGCCATCTGATGTGATGTTCGAGATCGTGAACGAAGAAAAATTACTGCTGGAACTTACACTTTTTGAAAAGGATGCCGCCCGCGTTACGGAAGGTCAGAAAATCAGGTTTTTCATAAATAATGAGGAAGAACAGCATGATGCAGTGATTTACCAGACGGCGAAGAGCATCAATTCCGACAAAACCTACAAGATTTATGCAGCCGTGACAGGAAACTGCAAAAACGTAATTCCCGGAATGTACGTCAATGCGCTTATTGAGGGAACCGGGAATCTTTCTGCCACTTTACCTGCAGAGGCGGTGGTTAGTTTTGACGACAAGGACTATATTTTTCTGTTCAGCAGGGATAAAACGGAGAGCGGACAGGCGTTTACGGAATACCGCATGGTTGAGGTAAAGAAAGGAATAGAAAACGGCGGATACATGCAGGTTGTTTTGCCTGATGGGATCGATTTAAAAAATGCAAAAGTAGTTACCAAAGGTGCGTACAACCTTTTGTCGGCCAAAAAGAATGCCGGCGAGATGGCATGCTGATTAGTTTCCTCTTTCTCACTCGCATTTTGCATTCCGCTATTTC
>JBLNAN010000145.1:0-2602 GCA_050259355.1 Syntrophothermus sp.
AATTGGTCAGGGACTGGCAGTATCTGCAAACCTCGGATCATTTTTATTACATGAGCACAAAGTGGTTCTCCGACGGATCCATGCACAAGTATTTCAATCCTTTTCCTTCTCCTTACGAAGCATTTATTAATTATATGAATGTCATCTCCGATTTCATTATCCGGGTGAAGGAAAAAAACGGTAGTCCGATCGAGGGAACAGTGAGGGAAAAAGGCCCAAGGGTCACCTCGGGGATCCTTCGTCAGGAAGAACCGGTAAAGAAGATAAAAAGCACCAGGGCCGGCAGAGAGAAGATGGCTGTGGAGAGAGACAAAACAGAAGCGCAGAAAACGAGGGCCAAGGCTTCGGCCACGGCAAATCAGCCCCAGCCTTTTCATGCACTCAATTTTTCTGATATCATCAATCTCTCCGATAAGAAAGTAAAAGAAATCATCAAACATATCGATATCGAAACGGTTTCGGCAGCCATGACAGGCGCGGAGCAGGAGATCCGGGACAAGGTGGAGAAAAATCTTGGTAAACGTGCATTGAAGACGTATCAGACGCTGATCAAACAGATCAGGAACATCAGTGCATCTGAAATAAAAAAATCCCGCCTGCTCATTGAAAAACAAATCAAATCACAATCTAAACAGTAATCGATAATGAAAGAAAATTACCGGGTAGTACCGGATTACCTCTTCGAAACAAGTTGGGAAGTTTGTAATAAAGTAGGAGGTATATACACCGTTATAACCACCAAGGCTTCTTCCATCATCAAAGAAATAAAGGATAATTATATTCTTATCGGGCCGGATGTTTGGAAGGAAACCCATGAAAATCCTGAATTTCTTGAAGATAAATATCTTTACAAGGCATGGCGTCAGAAGGCAGAGAGTGAAGGATTAAAGATAAAGGTAGGCCGTTGGAATATTTCCAGCCGTCCGGTGGTTATCCTGGTGGATTTCACACCTTTCTTCCCGCAGAAAGATCAGATCCTTGCCAGCTTATGGGAAATATACAAGCTGGATTCGCTTCAGGGAGGATGGGATTATATCGAGCCGGCCCTGTTTGGTTATGCCGCGGGCAAGATCATCGAGAGCTTTTACAACTTCAATGTCTCGTATCACGATAAAATCGTGGCGCAGTTTCATGAATGGATGACCGGTGCCGGGGTTCTGTATCTGAAAAATAAAGTTCCCCAGGCAGGAACCATATTTACCACTCATGCCACTGTTCTTGGCAGGAGTACCGCCGGCCACGGACTTCCCTTGTATCATTCGCTGGAAAGATACAATCCGGACCAGCTCGCTTCACAGTTTGGACTGGTGGCTAAACAATCCCTGGAGAAGCTTTCAGCGACCGAGGCAGATTGTTTTACCACCGTCAGCTCGATCACCAACAATGAGTGCCGCCATTTTCTTGGCAAACCCGTGGATGTTCTTACCCCCAATGGCTTTGATGAAACGCTGGTGCCTCCGAGGGAGCAGTTTTTCGAAGAACGCGCCAGGGCCAGGGAAAAACTGTTTTCGGTTGCCGAAAGTCTGGTCAATCAGCCACTCGACAAGGGTAGTATCCTGCTGATCAGCAGTGGACGGTACGAGTTCAGGAACAAGGGAATTGACCTGTTCATTGATGCCATGGGCAAATTAAACAAGCAGCTCAAAGGCGGGAGGGATGTAGTGGCTTTTCTCACGATCCCCGCTTCCCAGATCGGGCCCAGGCTTGAACTCCTAGACCGTATCACCCTCAAAAAATTTGATAATCCGGTAACCGGAGAATATCTCACGCATATTCTTCATGACCAGGAAAATGACCTGATCCTTAAAAGAATAAAACAAAACGGGCTGAACAACAGTCCCAAAGACCGGGTGAAGATCATTTTTGTTCCGGCCTACCTGAACGGGAGTGATGGCATTTTCAACCTGAGCTATTATGAACTTCTGACGGGTTTCGACGGCAGCATTTTCCCTTCCTATTATGAGCCGTGGGGATACACGCCGCTGGAGAGCATCGCCTTCCATATACCCACTATTACCACCACCCTTGCAGGGTTCGGGCAGTGGGTCAAAACACTCTATCCGACCCTGAAAGACAGTGTGGTGATCATTCCCAGGGGAGATGAGAATGATGATTTCGTGGTTTCTGAAATCGTTAAAAATATTCTCAGCATCAGTTCCCGTGATGAAAAAGAAATACTCAGGATACGGCTGAAAGCGTATGAAGTTTCAAGATCTGCCCTTTGGTCGAACCTGGTGGCGTATTATTTTGAGGCCTTTTCCATCGCGGTGAACCAGGCGAAAAAAAGGGAACAACTATATAAGGACAAGCATCCGCAGGTGCAGATGGTCAGTCTCAAAAAGGCAATTGAGGCTAAACCAGAGTGGAAAAAGATCCTGGTACAACAGGAACTTCCCCAAAACCTTACCCCGCTGGTAGCACTCTCGAATAACCTTTGGTGGTCGTGGAATTGTGAAGCCGAGACGCTGTTTAAAATGATCAACCGGCAGCGCTGGGAAGAGATGAAATTCAACCCTATCCCGCTGATCGAGTCACTGAGCTACCAGGAATTGCAGGAACTTTCCACCAATAAGGAATTTATCCAGCGGCTGGAAAGCGTGAC
>JBLNAN010000146.1:0-2877 GCA_050259355.1 Syntrophothermus sp.
TTTCGGGGGAATCATGGGCATATTGTCCTATTTTATCATGTCGCTCATGCGGCGGCGCGACAGTTTGATACTCCACCTGGAACGTGAGCTTGAAAAAAATCTCGGTGCATTGATCAGCAAAGGAGAAGATGATGATCTCGAATTCAAATCTTCTTTTCGTTATGATTATCGTCAGGATAAGGTGAACAAAGCGCTTGAAATGGTGATCCTGAAAACGCTGGCAGGTTTCATGAATACCCGCGGGGGCTCGCTGCTCATCGGTGTGGCAGATGACGGTTCCATTCTCGGGCTGGAAAAGGATTATAATACCCTGAACCGTAAAGACAGCGACGGCTATACCCAGCTCATCATGTCAAGTGTTGCCGATAAGATCGGTACTCCGGCTTGCCGGCTGCTTCGCATCCTTTTTCATCACCAGGATGGAAAGGAAGTATGCAGGATCATTGTTCTGCCTTCGCCGACTCCCGTGTACGTGAGGGAAGACAACCAATCCCGTTTCTTTATCCGGACCGGTTCAGGCACCAGGGAAATGGATGTCGCGGAGGCAATTGTATTCATACGGAACAAGTGGAGCTAAAAAAGCAAAAAACGGAAGTACAACGTCTTTGGATCAATTATTGATTTAATTGTACCTTTGTTGTTTGAATTATTCAATGGTTGAATCTGTTAAGCTAACGCTTCCTGCTCTTTTTGCAGAAACGCTCAGGAAGTATCCGTTACGTCCCGCTCTTGCGCTTTTAGGTGAAGAACCCTTGACCTACCTGGACACAGACCAGAAAATCCGGTCGGTAATCGCCATGCTGGAACATCTGGGGATAGAAGCCGGTGACCGGGTTGCAATACTCGGTTCCAATATGCCCAACTGGTGCATTTCCTATTATGCAGTTACCTTCATGGGCGCCATCGTGGTGCCCGTTTTGCCCGACTTTCACCCCGATGAGATAGAAAATATCCTGGTCCATTCCGGGGCCAGGGCTTTGTTCGTAACGGATTCATTAAGAAAAAAGATCACAGAAAATTTATTGGTAATGATCAGGATGGAAGATTTTTCCCTGATCACCAGGACCGCTGAACCGGTATTTTTTACAGCCGGCGAAAATCCTTCCCGCCAGTATAATGTTAATGAAGAGGATGTGGCAGCCTTTATCTATACTTCAGGAACGACAGGGAAGTCAAAGGGGGTGATGCTTACCCATAAAAATCTGGCCTTTACTGCAAGGATGAGCGGAAGGGTTCAGGAAGTGAATGAACAAGATCGTTTTCTTTCAGTTTTGCCCTTGTCCCATACCTATGAGAATACCATCGGGATGTTGCTGCCAATGCTCAGTGGCTCAGTGGTATATTACCTTGGAAAACCACCCACGCCATCTTTGCTATTGCCTGCCTTGAAAACGGTAAGGCCTACCATGATGCTTACCGTTCCGCTGATCATTGAAAAGATATTCCGGAATGTGATTCAGCCGAAGTTTACCAAAAACCCGGTGTTGCACCTGCTGATCCGTTTTCCGGTAACCCGGAAACTGCTGAACCGGTTGGCGGGGAAAAAACTGATGGAGACTTTTGGCGGGGAGCTGAAGTTTTTCGGTATCGGCGGAGCCAAGCTGAACCGTTCGGTGGAAAAGTTCCTTATTGAAGCCCGGTTTCCTTATGCCATCGGGTATGGCATGACCGAAGCATCCCCATTGCTGGCCGGTTTCAATCCACAGGGATTCAAACTGCAATCCACCGGCAGAGCAATCGAAAACGTGGAACTGAAGATCAATCATCCCGACCTGCATGGTGAAGGAGAGATCTGGGCAAGAGGGGATAATGTCATGAAAGGTTACTATAAAGAACCGGCGCTCACCGCTGAAATTAAAACAGAAGATGGATGGTTGAAAACGGGTGATCTGGGGACTTTTGACAAAGATGGTTATCTTTTCATAAAAGGTCGTCTGAAAAATATGATTGTGCTTTCGGGCGGTGAGAATATTTATCCTGAAGAAATAGAATCAGTTATTAATAATTTCCGACATGTGAATGATTCCCTTGTGTTGGAACAAAAAGGCAAACTCGTGGCTCTTGTTCATTTTAACCGGGAAGAAATTGAGGAACACTACAGCCATCTGCGGCAGGAGATAATGGATTTCGTTGATAAGGTTATTGAAGATCTGAAAACCGAACTTCAGCAGTATGTAAACCGCCGGGTAAATCGTTTTTCGCAGGTTCAGGTAGTCCTGGTACAACCGGTTCCTTTTGAGAAAACGGCTACCCAGAAAATCAAGCGATACCTCTACAGCTAAATGCCGCGACGCGGGATCTGTTGAGTTGAAAGTACCGATAAAAAAAATGGAGGATGTGCAGATACATCCTCCATTTTTTTAATCAAAATCTGCTTGTTACTTCACCAGGGAAAGTTCGCTGATGATGTTATTGGCTCCGGCGAACTTGTCGATAATGAAAAGGACATAGCGGATATCAACATTGATGGTACGTTGCAGATCGGGTTCGAACATGATATCGCCACTCATTGCCTCCCAGTTGCCATCAAAAGCAAGACCGATCAGCTGGCCGTCGGCATTGATTACCGGGCTGCCCGAGTTACCACCGGTGATGTCGTTGGTGGTTAAGAAACAGGTGATCATTTCACCATTGCTGCCATAGGGACCATAATCCTTTGCCTGAAAAAGATCTTTCAGTTTTTTGGGAACAATGAATTCATCGTTCGTAGAATCTTCCTTCTCCATCACACCTTTCAGGGTCGTGAAATAATTGTAGGAAACGGCATCTGCGGGGAAATAATCAAGGACCTTACCATAGGTCATTCTCATGGTTGAATTGGCATCCGGATAACGAACCCTGGCGGGGTCCATTTCACGCAAACCGGCAATGAATGCA
>JBLNAN010000147.1:0-4286 GCA_050259355.1 Syntrophothermus sp.
CCACAGGATGATTTTGTATTCCTTCCGCAGCAAAAAATATTGCGAGGGGGTATATCTGCCATAGGGAGGACGGAACAGATTTGTCTGAAAATAATCCCTGCAGCGGTTAACATCTTCAGCGTACAGTGCCGGAGGGGTTTTCCACCCATTGAGATGATGGAAGGTGTGGTTGCCAACGGAATGACCCGCCGCAACCACTTCTTCAAATAAACTTCTGTGTTTTCTGACATTATCGCCGACGCAGAAAAAAGTAGCTTTAGCCTGGTGTTGTGCCAGGATGTTCAGCACCTGAGGGGTGACTTCCGGGACTGGTCCGTCATCAAAAGTAAGATATACCTTATTATTACCGGGCGGATAACTGCTCGAAAGGTAATCAGGATTGAAAAACCTGAAAAAAAATGGCGGTTCTACCGAATACATCCTTTACTGTGGTTTATACACGTTATCCATGTATCCCTGGTAATATTGCTGGAAAACAGGCTCATATTCCCTGCTGACCTCCTGCAGGAAGTTTGTGCGGGCGATCTCCAGAATTTTCTGAAGCGACATCAGGTCCTCACGGAAACTCACGTCCATATCCGGATAATCACTTTTGCTGAAACTAAAAAGATAAGCAAGGTCTTCCTTTAGATAACCACCCGTACGGTTGATGATCTTTAAAGCCTTATCACGGTCTCCCGTCTTCAGATAATCTTCAGCAATGCCAAGTGAGAAATAGTCATAGGGTACGATGTTGTCGGGCATAATCTCAAGACATTTGTCCATGACTTTACGGGCAGAGTCTGTTTTTCCCTCGGCGATCAGTGCTCCGGACAACCGGCCAAACATCATCCTGAAGTTCATCACCATGCGCTGGGACTGATCATCAAGCGTGATTTTTGGATTATTAAGATTTCCCCAGGTGAATTTATTCATCAGGTTATCGTACATCACATCCGTATTCACCGATCCTTCCTTCGAACCGGTATTAACCGGCAAAAGCCTGTAAGCCAGTCCTTCCAGGAAAAGATAATTCTCCAGTCCCAGGTAGGCGTCAGGTCCCATCGTCATCACATAATAAACCGGTCGTTTCCAGTCATTATGCGCCAGAAGGTCCATCATCATGAGATCATTCTTTTCAAAAGCCTGCTTGTCGGGTTCCCATAGCATATTTCCCATTTTGGAAAAATATTTTTCAGGAATGCGTTTTTCGGAAACAATGGCATTGCTGTCAATACCCACCGCGAATTTTTTGGTGGGAAGGAAATCCACCATTCCAAATTGCTGAGTCTGAAGCTTCAGCCTGGATTCGTCATTCTGAATGATGTCAAAAATATCCTTCAGCCCCACATATCCCTGCAGCGTCGTATCCTCGATCAGATAAGTAACGTCATGGTGGCCCTGCCGGTACTTGTCCTGCGTGAGTGAGAACGGTACCGGCAATCCGTCATAAGCCTGTCTCTTCAGCTGGTCGATATACCAGTCGGTATTGAGAAGGCTCAGGTTGATAACCCGCACATCGGTGCGGATACCTTCCACTTCCTGGGCGTACCAGAGCGGGAAGGTGTCGTTGTCGCCATTGGTGAACAGGATAGCATTGGGCGCGCAGGAGTTGAGATAGTTTTTCGCCGTTGCCAGGGCGGTATATCGTCCAGAGCGGTCGTGGTCATCCCATCCTTGCTGGCCCATGATCACCACGGTAATGAGTCCAATTGCAATCGCAATAACATGAGCCACCATCCACCGGGTATACCGGTTGATCCACAAGGTGATCTGCGGAATGGCCAGCCCGATCCAGATAGCAAAGGCGTAAAATGATCCGGCATAGGCATAATCTCTTTCAAGGGGTTGCGGTGCATACTGATTCAGGTATATCACGATGGCCAGCCCGGTGAAAAGGAACAGCAGCCCGATGATCAGTGCCTGGCGTTTGTCTCTTTTCAGGGTATACCATAATCCGATAATTCCCAGGATCAGCGGGAGAAAATAAAAGCTATTATCAGCGCGGCTGTGGCGCATTTCCGGAACCTTGTGCTTTCCAAGTCTTGCCTGGTCTATAAATTTGATCCCGCTCTTCCAGTTGCCATTGATCTTATTACCCAATCCCTGGGCATCATTCTGTCTTCCCGTGAAATTCCACATGAAATAACGGTAATACATGTGAATGAGCTGGTAGCTGGTAAAGAAAGTCAGATTTTCTCCAAAAGTAGGTTTGTAAAGGGTTTCGGTTTGTCCGCCACGGGAAACCTCAACAGGAACGCCATGCACCTGACCCCATCGCTTGTATTCTTCGATATATTGCTGCTCGTAATTGCACCACATTCTGGGGAAGATGGTAGTAAACCGGGGATCATAAACCGGTTCGCTCATCTCCTTTTTATCGGTAATTACATATTTCCCTGCTGCTGAATCCTTGGTATATACAGGGTTTCCGTCCTTTCTTTCAATAACCGGGGCATTGTAATACGGTCCTTTCAACAGGGGCCAGTCACCATATTGTTCACGGTTCATGTAGGAAAGAAGGTACATGGCATTTTCAGGATTGTTTTCATCAATGGGTGTATTGGCGTTGCTCCTGATCACCAGCATGATAAAGGAGGTATAACCGATAATGATGAAAGTAATGGCAAGCACGATGGCATTCCACACCGGTTTGTTTTTTTTCCGGGTATAGATGATCCCGAAAACAATGCCGCCGATGAGCAGGATAAAATAGAAAATGGTACCGGTGTTGAACGGGAGTCCCAAACCATTAACAAATGCTCTTTCAAACCAGCCGGCAAGGTCCAGGATGCCCGGGATGATGAAATACATCACGGAGGCCAGGATCAGGATGGAAATGGCCAGTGTGACTAAAATGCTTTTCCAGTTGTGGTTATTATATTTTCTGAAATAATAAACAAAAGTGATGGCCGGGATCGCCAGCAGGTTCAGCAAATGAACCCCGATGGATAGCCCTACCAGGTAGGCGATGAGCAGGAGATAACGTACAGCACCCGGTTCATCTGCCTTTTCATCCCATTTCAGGATGGCCCAGAAAACAACAGCCGTAAAAAAAGACGACATGGCGTATACTTCGCCTTCAACTGCTGAAAACCAGAAAGAATCCGTAAAAGTATAAGCCAGAGACCCGATCAAACCGGCTCCCATGATGGTAAACATATTTTCGCGGGTCATTTCATTGTTGTTCCTGAGCATGATTTTTTTCGCGATCATCGTGATGGACCAGAACAGGAAAAGGATCGTGAACCCGCTGCTGAGCGCCGACATGGTATTGACCATCCTGGCAACCAGGGTAACGTTACCGAAAGCAAACAGGGAGAAAAATCTGCCGATAAGCTGGAACAGGGGTGCCCCCGGCGGGTGACCAACTTCCAGTTTGAATGCTGTAGAAATGTACTCCCCACAGTCCCAGTAACTCATAGTAGGTTCGGAGGTGAGGATGTAAACAGTAGAGGCGATGATAAATACTGCCCAGCCAAGGAGCGTGTTGATACGCTTGTAGAGATGCATTCAGTTTATTTTAATGTTCAGGATTGTCTTTCTGCCTGAATTCCAGGCATCTTCATTTGACTATCCAATGAACGCAAAAGTAGTAAATATTTACTATTTTTGGGCACTCCAAAAACGAAATGAAATGAACCGATTAGTACTATTAAGACACGGGGAAAGTACCTGGAACAAAGAAAACCGCTTCACGGGCTGGACGGATGTTGATCTTTCTGAACGGGGAATCACGGAGGCGATGGAAGCCGGACGAACGTTAAAAAAAGAAGGTTTTGATTTTAAGTTAGCGTATACCTCTTATCTGACCCGGGCCATCCGGACCCTTTTTCTTACCCTTGAGCAGATGGACCTGCTCTGGATACCGGTATACAAGACCTGGCGTCTGAATGAAAAGCATTATGGAATGCTCCAGGGTTTGAATAAATCAGAAATGGCTGAAAAATATGGTGATCAGCAGGTGCTGATGTGGAGAAGGAGCTATGATATTCCGCCTCCTCCCATTGAAGAAAATGATCCCCGCCATCCCAAACATGACCATCGTTACCGTGATCTGAAACAGGAAGAAATTCCTTCGACCGAGGCTTTAAAAGATACGGTGGAACGCATCGTTCCTTACTGGCAGACCGAAATGTCGGTAAAGCTGAAGGAGCACAAGGAAGTGCTCGTGGCGGCCCACGGGAACAGTTTACGTGGCATTGTCAAGTATCTGAAGAACATTTCTGATGAAGATATCGTGGGTGTGAACATGCCGACGGGAATACCTTATGTTTTTGAATTTGATGATAACATGAATCTGCAAA
>JBLNAN010000148.1:0-11440 GCA_050259355.1 Syntrophothermus sp.
TCCTTTCGTTCGCCTCCTTCTTCATATCGGATCCAGGAAGGGACAAGCGGATCCTCTTTATCAGGTTTGCCGTTACTGTTTAAATTAAGTTCATAGATGATGGTGTTGCGGTTATGCGTCCGCTGGACATAGAACAAAAGCTTTTTATCCCTTTTTGGAACCGGATAATCATTTCCCTGTTTGCCATCTTCAGAAAAAGAACACGGAACCATCAGGAGAATAAATACAAGAGATAATAATGGCTTCATTTATCCCGGTAGTTTGATCTTTCAATTTCATTTTTACTGTGCAGAAGCCGGCTGACAGCAGTAACATTCGCGAGCAGCGCGACCAGTGCCAGGGGGAGGATAAAGATCAGGATGGTTTCTGCAAGCGGGAAGGGGAGCCAGCTGACATGGATTTTCTGATTCCCGCCCGAAACCGCCCCGGCGATTCCGCATACCAGGGCCGAAACACCGATGATGACAATCCGCTCGGGCCGTTGCATCAGTCCGGTTTTACAGTCCACGCCAATAGCCTCCGACCGCGCCCTTATATAACTCACCATCATGGATCCGATCAGCGCGATGAAAGCAAGCAGAGATCCAAAAAAATAATGCCTTGCAATCAGAAAATAACAAATGCCCAGGAACATGAACAATTCGCTGTAGCGATCGAGGACGGAATCGTACAGGGCGCCGAATTTTGATTCCATTTTCCCTACTCTTGCCAGGCGACCATCGAGGATATCAAAAAATCCTGCAAATAAAATGATTGCGCCTCCCCAGCCCAGTGGCGACAGATCTCCTTTGGGTAACTGATCGGCCCCGTAAATAAGCACGGCAGCCGCAAAAATATTGAGTATAAACCCCGCCGTCGTGATCATGTTGGGTGTTATGTGAAGTTTGATCAGCAGACGCACCAGCGGTCCGATAATCAGGTAAATCAGCTTCTGTAATCGTTCTTTCATACCATTCTTTCTGTTTAAAAATCGAATTTAAAGCGTGCCCTGATGCCGAAATCTGCCACGTGCGGATGGTCAAGATAGGTGAGCCGCTTCACAAATTCTATCCTGAACAATTTAAGAATATTTGCGATACCTGCACTAACTTCCACGTAAGGACCCTGATCAAGGGTAAAGGTAACCGGGCCGTATTCATCTTCCGGAAACCTGAAAAGATCGGGATGGACAGCCGGATCGTTCAGGTTAGTCACCCGCCCGTAAAGCACTTTTCCGGCGATACATTCACGCCATTTTAGTTTTTTGACCAGGGGAATTTTGTTAAAGAAAAATCCATTGAAGGAATGATCGATATTCAAAGAAACATATTCATCACTAACGAATTCGAGGAAATTCATCAGGTTATACGATGCTATCTGGTAAGAATACGTCTGGTTTGCCCGGTGGATGAACAACAAAGGGTAAGAAACTGTTCCGAATATTTTTCCACCTTCCAGGATGACATCGGTATAGCCCAGCACCGAAAGATAAAACCGTTTGGAAATTGAAAGTTGCAGCCGGAGATAGTCATAATCATTTCCAAGTTTCTTTGATCCCCAAACCGATTGCAACTGCAGTACCGGGTACTTGTTGGCCATCGGGTAGCGGTACTGTTTCCCCTGGTAGAACTGCTCGTGCGGGGCATACCGCAAAGTGAGGCCAATTTCGCTTATATCGATGAAAGCCGGATCGTTCACGTGCTGAAGATAATCCACCCGGTTAAAATAGAGATCTCCCGCCGGCCGCTGATGCAGGAACTGATACGAAAGGCTATAGGAGAAATGGTTCATGAACTCGTTCATGAGTTCCAGGCGGAAAGTTTTGTTGTACAGCAGCTTGTTGTTCACTCCCCGTTTGATCGACAACAAAAAATTATCTTCCTGCACGAATTGCAGCTCCTGACCGGGGATTTTGGTTTCATCCTGATAACTTACTTTCAGGTATTTAACCGGAAATTCCCAGATCGAATGACGGGTAAGGGAGAAGGTGGTTCCAAGATAGTACTTGAATTTTTTATCCCAGAGGCCATAGGCCGCGTAGGTCTCCAGGCTGATACGGGTGCTGAACTGGTTGGTAGTCCGGCCGCCCAAACGGAACCGGTAGCCTTCAATGGGATTGTAGCTGTAAAAGGTATTCACCGGACCGATCTCGAACGGCCCCAGGTCGCGGTACCCGGCAAACAACAGCAGCATGATGTTCAACATGTTCCTGAAGGCAGGCACCTTCTTCACGCTGTCCATCATCGCGTACGTTCCGCTCTCGGAGCTGGTAAGCGGGTAATGGCGGTGGAGGTTCCAGTAGTCATTCCCGCGCTTTTCGGCGCTGTCACTGGTGACGACATTCTCCAGGCTGAATATTTTATTGTCAAGGATTGGATTCAGACGTATATCCTGGTATGAAACCGCCCGTTCCCCGTAAATACCCAGCTTGTTTTTTGTGAGTCCGAAATCAATGCCCATGATATCTTTTGTCAGCATCCATCCCTGGTCTTTCACTTTGGAAAATTCCTGAACAATCTTTACTTCCTTGGCCCAGTTCAGGTTGATATCGGCCGGAACGGAAAGTTCTGCCTTTTTCAGGGCATACATGCTGTCGGCCGTGATGTACAGGTATCCCTGGAAAAGCATATCGGTGCGGTTTCGCGGGGAGAACAGCAAACGATAACATCTCGTGGAATCGACCAAAACCGTATCCATGATGAAAAACCGGTAGAAAGAAGGCGCTGTTGACGCGATGGGACTGAGAAAGATATTCGTCAGGAACATGATATCCTCACGGTACAGATTGATATCCTGGTACATGTACTTCAGATACTGTGTCATGCCCTGATTATCAAGATAACCTTCAAAAGTCACCATCTTTTCTCCTTTGATAATTTCCCGGGTAGCTGCAGGAGACCGGCGTGAATACACATCAGAGAGGCTTTCCTTCAGATAAAGCGGAAGGATTTCTTTACCGGGAATCTTCGTGGTGTCAACATTATTAAAGATGAATCTGAATTTTTTCAGATACTTCCTTTCCTTGAATTCCGCTGTAAGGTTGCTCAGCGCGAACTGGATCTTCTCGTACCGCTCATAGCTGTAAGTTTCGTACCGGCCTTTATCGTTCAGGTTTTTGTGGGCGATCACCTGGTTAATAAGTTCCACCGCCGGGTTGTCTTTGTTACGGTATTTCGCTTTTTTGGGCTTGATAACCACCTCGCTGAGCTCTTTTGTTTTTGGTTTGAGCCTGATGTTGAGGATTTGTGTCTGCCCTGTCAGGATATGAACTTCCTGAGATTCATAGCCGACACAGGAAAAACGGACCTGGTTGGAAAATTGCTTGCCCGAAAGCAGGTAATTGCCGTTTTCATCAGAGTTGGTACCGTGGTTGGTTTTCAGGTAGATCACGGCTACCCATGGAACCGGGTCGCCCGTAATGGCATCTGTTATCCTTCCTTTCACAACCGTGGCACTGGAAATTTGTCCGGCCACGGGATAGATAAAGAAATAAGAGATCAGGAATATCAGGATTTTTCGGTAGAATATAGTTCTGGAGGACATGCTGGCCGGCTGAATACGAATTTTTTCTGCATGAAGTAGTTAAAGAATATCCCCACGAGGAAGGATGTGATGATTTTAGAGTAGAGGTAGTTGAGTTTGCCGAAATGGGTTAGCAGGAATACCCCTGCAATATTGAGCAAGATGCTGCCGGTCCAGCCCATCAGGTAACGGGTGGCCTGTTTACGGGTTGACGTTTCAGTAACCTGGAATACCCATCGCCTGCCCAGACTGAAGTTGGTGATCCCGCCAAGGAGCGAGCCGGTAGAGGTACTGACCATGTACCAGAACCCGCATATCTCCTTCAGGAAAATTGTCACCGCGAAGTCAGTCAGGGTGGCTGCACAGGATGCCATCTGAAACCGGATGAACATGTTCATCTTTTTTTTCATACAAAAAAGCTGAAAATAAATACCGTTAACCTGATTACGAGATTCGCGTAAATTCCGGCCAGCATATCATCCGCCATGACTCCCATTCCCCCGGGGAGCTCTTCCATTTTCCTTATGCCGAGCGGTTTATAAATGTCGAACAAGCGAAATAACAGGAACGCCGCGATGAACAGGATGTTGTTGTTGCCTATCCAAAGCAGGCTGATCCACATGCCCACCATCTCATCCACCACGATTCTGGAAGGATCTTTACCCCACGAATATTTCAGCTTTTCCGCCCCGGCAATACCGAGAACCGTAAAGATCACGATCAGGATCAGTAGGATGAGATTGGGTGAGGATGTCATTTTCAGGATCAGGATGGCCGGTATAAGCGCTCCCAGCGACCCCATGGTTCCGGGAGCCAAAGGGATATAACCAGACCCAAAGCCTGAAACAATCAGCTTCCAGGGTAACAGCTTATACTGTTGCTTCATAATAATCCAGACCGAGATGGGTGATCAGGTCTTCCCCCTGCAGGTGGCGAAGGGTGTTTTCCAGCTTCATGAGCTGACGGAACAGGTCATGCTGCGGTTTCAGTCCGGGAGCGGCCTGCGGCGACTTGAAAAAGAACGA
This sequence comes from Syntrophothermus sp., assembly GCA_050259355.1. Classification (GTDB taxonomy): domain Bacteria; phylum Bacteroidota; class Bacteroidia; order Bacteroidales; family FEN-979; genus FEN-979. The sequence goes on from JBLNAN010000148.1 coordinate 4,527, forward strand.
AAGCCATTCCTGAATGCCATACATCCCGGCTCTCTGTGCCAGATCAAGCAGGAGTGCAAGGTCCAGAACGATAGGCGCGGCGAGTATGGAATCCCGGCACAGGAAATTGATCTTGATCTGCATCTTGTATCCCAGCCATCCCACCAGGTCAATGTTGTCCCAGCTTTCCTTGTTGTCGCCTCTTGGAGGATAATAATTAATGCGGATCTTGTGGTAAAGATCAGAATAAAGTTCAGGATTGATCTCGGGTTCAAAGATATAATCAAGACTTCCCAGCTTCGACACCTCTTTGGTTTTGAAACTTTCCGGATCGTCAAGGACTTCACCGTCGCGGTTGCCCAGGATATTGGTTGAGAACCAGCCTTCAACGCCAAGGTTCCTTGCCTTGAGGCCGGGAGCAATGATGGTTTTCATCAGGGTTTGACCTGTCTTGAAGTCTTTCCCGCAAATGGGCAGCCTCATCTTCTTCGCCAGTTCTGTTATGGCCGGAATATCACAGGTAAGATTGGGTGCACCGTTTGCAAAGGGAACCCCCATCTTCAAAGCGGCATAAGCATAGATCATGCTCGGGGCAATGGCCGGGTCATTGTTGCGCATACCCTCTTCCAGTCCGTCCAGCGTTTCGTGAACAGGTCCCTGCTCCATGTAAACCTCTGTTGAGGCACACCACACCACAACCAGCCGTGAACAACCATTTTCTTCCTTGAATTTCCGGATGTCATCCATCAGTGCCAGGGCCAGATCCATCTTGGTCGCAGCCTTCTTTACATTCCTGCCGTTCAGATTATGAACATATTTCCTGTCAAAGACAGCCTTCATCGGCCGGATCTCCGACAATTCATCCTTCAGTAAACGGAGCAGCTGCTTGTCGAGCACACCGGCGCCCATGGCTGATTCGTATGCATTATCCTCGAAAATGTCCCATCCCCCGAAAACCAGATCCTCCAGGCCGGCGAGCGGGACAAATTCTGAAATCCTGGGATTTCTGCCTTCCGTGCGCTTTCCCAGACGGATGCTTCCCATCTGCGTAAGTGATCCTACCGGCAAAGCCATCCCTTTCCTGACGGCCATAACGCCCGAAATAAAGGTCGTTGCCACTGCACCCAGTCCTGGTAAAAGTATTCCCAGTTTCCCGTATGGTTGTTCAATTTGTGCGTTCATAGTTTCAATAATTTAATTGTTAAGTTAGTCAATTTTTAGTTTGGTGTCAAATGATTACCATTGATAATTACCTGTAGCCTGTTTGTATTTTGCAATACTGACATGTAACCTGTTTCTGGATTCAGCCAGCGTTTCTTTTGCCTTTTGCAGAAGGGCCCTTGCCTCGAGCAGGTCACTCATGCCTGATATTCCCGCTTTATAGTTGTCTTCCGTGATTCTCAGATTCTCTTCCGCCTGTGTCACCGATTCAGCGGAAACACCGGATTCAAAAACATTTTCCTTCATCTCGTCCGATGCCTGCTGAACCTGCAGGGTCATCAATTCTGTCTTTTCCTGCAAGTTGTTTTTACTTTTTTCCAGCTCGAGCGATTTCTGCCTGATCTTGTGAATGCCACCCCACCAGTCACTGAGCGGAATGCTGAGATTGACCAGTCCCAGCAGGTTGGTCGTGCTGGTTTTGTTGAGGTCGAGGTAAAAGGCCATCCCGCTCACGGAAAGCTGTGGCATGTATTCACTTCTGGCCATCCTTTTGTCAAGTAATGCAGCCTCCACGGACATATTCAGCAGCTTGTACTCTGTTCGCCGGGTAACTGCCTTTTCGGATGAATCCGTAACGGGAATGATCGCCACGGGCGTTTCCGGGGCCAGGAAGCTGATCCCGGGCCGCCAGGGAATCCCCAGGTGCTGGCAAAGCGATCGTTTGGCCAGTTCTATTCCATCCTCCAGTTTCATTTTCCCTGTTTTCAACTCGTTTTGTTTCAGTTTCACCTTCATCAGGTCGTTTTTCTGAACCATACCGGCATGCTCCAGATTGGTCACGTCCCTGTAGAGACTGTCCAGGTAAGCCTGGTAGGAATCGACTGTTTTTTTCTTTTCTTCCAGCGTCTGGATCATCCAGAATAGTTCATCTGTTCTGACCAGCACATCCGTGACAGTCAGGTCCTTTTGTTTCCGGCTGACATCTTCTCCCAGCGAGGCAAGCTTATTCCCGTTGCGGATCTTGCCCCCGGCATATACCGGCATGACTGCCGCGATCATGCCGGTATTGGTGTAGTCGATGAGATTGAGCGGCAGCGTGGGAGTCATGCCGATGGGGTAGGGTGAAGTGCTGTTGAATACCGGAAGACCCGGAACTTCCGCTTTCAGCAGGTAATCATTGGATTTCATGGCCAGCAGCGAGCCTTGTACCACGGGAAAATAATGCGTGAAGGCGTTTTTCTTTTGCTGCCGACTGGCACCTATTTCAAGATCAGCACTTTTGATGCTGAGGTTATTGGAAAGCGCAAGTTTCTTACAGGAATCCAGTGAAAGCGTCTGGGCAGTTGTGTTTTTTGCAGGAAGAATAAATAAAAGAACCAGGATGGCAGTTGCCGCGGGAACCGACCATCTCCTGATCTTGCGGGCCTTGTCGCTGTAAGTCATCGAGTATAGAACGGGGAGAATGTACAGGGTCAGCACCATCGAGATGAGCAGGCCAAAGCAGATCACCGTTCCGAGTGGTCCCCAGAGCGACGAACGGCTGAGGATCATCGGGATGACCCCGACAGAAGCGGCTGCCGACGTGAGAAATACCGGCCGCATACGCCGTTTTCCGGCGGCAAGCGCTGCTTCTTTGACATGCATGCCCTGGTTTTCATGAAGCTCCCGGGCATAATCGATCAGGATGATCCCGTTCCTTACCACCATCCCGCAAAGGCTCGTTATGCCGATGAAGGCAGTGAGACTGAAGGGATATCCCATCACGGTCAGTCCGATAGCTGCTCCCGGCAAACCCAGCAACATGGTCGACATGATCAGCAGCGCGATCTTCGACTTCCTGAATTCGAACAAGAGGATGAAGAAGATGAACGCCACGCTGAGCGCCAGTGCTAATCCCATGGGAATAAAAACTTCCCCCTGCTCATCATACTCTCCGCCGTAAGTAATGGTAGTCCCTTCCGGCAGACTGATCTTGTCAAGCTTTGGTTTTATTTCATCAAAGATGACACTGCCCACCCGGTTGTAATCATTGTCAACCAGCACCGTCATGGTGCGGGTTCCGTTTCTGCGGACGATGGTTCCCTCGTTCCATTCGGGCGTGAAGGTGGCAAAAGAACGCAGGGGAATGGCCGAAAAACTCGAGGGAGAGGTGATATACTGGTCGCCCAGCGTTTGGATGCTCTTTTCTCCCCTCGATTCCTGGGTCAGTCTCACTTCTACAGGATAATCATTTTCCCAGATGGTGGTCAGTGGCATTCCTTCCATTCCGATCATAAGCGAAGTAGCGCCGAATCCCTTGGAATAACCGAGGCGGTTGGCTTTATCCCGGTCCATATTCACCCGGATCTCTTGCTGCTGCTCATTCCAGTCGTTACGGATCCAGGAGATGTCGCGGGTTTGGTTCAGGATATCGTACACCTCTTTCTGCACGGTTTTGATGTCCTTTATGGAATCAGAGGATATCCTGATCTCGATGGGAGCCTGGAAACGTTGCAGGGCAAGCAGCTTCCATTTCACGTGGGTACCCGGAAAGCAGTCGGAATACTTCTGGCTGTATGATCTCACAACTTCCACCGCTGCCTCGTTGGAAACCACGTTTACCAGCAACTGTCCGTAATTGGAAGAAGGCATGTTGGGGGCATACACCGTGTGGAACCGGGGAGAACTGGTTCCGGTAAAACTGGTGACATTGGTAACCCTTTTATCTTTCATCAGAAGCGTTTCAAGCGTATCGACCACCTTTGCCGTTCTTTCCAGCGAGGCACCCGTGGGAAGGTAGATCTCCACCGCGAACTGGTTCCTTTCCAGTTCCGGGAACAGTTGCTGATCCATTATTTTGAAAAGAAATATTCCGAGCAGGATGGCGGCAATACCGCTTCCGATAACGATCCTGGGATACCGGAAGGCTTTCTCAAGCGAACGGTCAAACCATCCCTGGAGGACCTGAAGAAAAGATCTTCTTTTTCGTTCGTTTTCCCGTTTTTTCAATCCTGTTTTGATAAAGACATAATTGAAGAAAGGCACCAGCAAGAGGGCAACCAGTACCGAAACGGTGAGTGAAATACAAATGACGATGGGCAGGTTCTTTACAAATTCCCCCGCGGTACCCGGGAGCATGAAAGCGAGCGGTATATACGCGATCATGATCGCCAGCGTGGCCACGATGATCGGCGCTACAAGCTCTCTGGCGCTGATGAGCGCTGCGTGCCAGGGTGAATCACCCTGGTCCATTTTCGCCACGTGATTATCGATAACCACGATAGAATTGTCCACGATCATTCCAAGCACGATGATCAGCGCCGCCAGCGACACTGTATCCAGCTCAATTCCGAAGAAATACAGAAAGCTAAGCGTGATCAGAACCGCGATCGGAACGGTGATGCCTGCAACGGAAGCCACGCGGAAGGGAAGGAGCAGCATGGTCACCAGGATGACCGCGAGAATCGCTATAAAGAATTCCTTCATGAAATTGGTGATCGATTCATCTACGTATTTGGGAAGTTCGGAAACCTTGGAAATGCTGATGCCTTCAGGACAATGCATTCTGAATTTGTTGATGGCTTTGTCCACTTCCTTACCGTATTCAACAATGTTATTACCCTGCTGCATTTCCAGCGAAAGAAGAATGGTCTTTCTGCCATTTTCCCGGATGTAATTGTCGGGATCCTGATAACGCCTCTCGATACTGGCAATGTTTTTCAACCTTACCACGTTCCCGTTGGGATCATTATACACGATCTGGTCTGCCAGATCCTCCTCTGAACTGAAGCTGGAAGGAAAATGAACCGAAAGCTCGTTCTGTCCGTCTTTGAGTTTTCCGGCATAATTCACCATCCCGTTCATGGCATAGGACCCGAGCAAGGAGATGGATTTGATGTTGTATTCATTCAGCATCTCCGGCTTCACGTTCACGTAAATCTTTTCTTTCTGAAGTCCGAAATGCCTGATTTTTGAAGTTGCGGGAATCTTGCGGCATTCAGCTTCCAGTTTCTTCAATTCTTCCTCAAGATCCTTGTAGGATTTGGTTTCGGATGACAGGGATATCAAAAGAGCAGAGGTATCACCAAAATCGGAATTGGCAATCAGCGCGATGACTCCCGGTGGCAGCGTTTGCTTCATCTCGGCCAAACCGTGTTTCATCTTCGACCAGAACTGATCGGCATTCTTCACATCGTCGTTGAGTTCCACAAAAATGTACATGATCCCGTCTTTTGACTGGGAATAGGTTCTGGTTTTCTTTACTTCGGAATAGCTGAAGATATAATTTTCAACCACCCGGGTCAGCTGTGCCTCAACTTCGGAAGAAGTAGCACCGGGATAAACTCCCACGATCACCCCCTGACGAATGGTAAAAGGCGGAAATTCATTGCGCGGCATTTTTTTGAGTGCCACGATGCCGATGATCATGAAAACCAATGAAAGGAGGATGACGATATTGCTGCTCCGCATGGCAGCTTCAATAAACCCGTGTTTCTTTCTGCTCATTTCAGAGGGTGATTAAACTGTTGTCTGATAATTTGTCTTTTCCTTCTACCACCACGGTTTGACCGGAAAGAAGTCCCCCGGATACTTCAATGCCTGCAGTCTGGTAATTTCCCACGGTTACGGGTTGTTTCCTGACCGTTTTCCTGTCGGGACTCACCACGAATACGAAGGCATTGCCATCTGCATCTTTTCCAACGGCATTATACGGAACAATCACAGCGGTTTTTTCATTACCGGCATTCAGATAAACATCGCACACCATTCCCGGCTTGATCAGGTGTCCGGGATTATCTACCGTGACTTTAACTTCGTATGTCCGTGAAATTCTGTCGGCCATGATCCCGACACCCGTTACTTTTCCGGTGAACGTTTTATCTCCCAGCGCGGCGATGGTAAAAGTTGCTTTCTGATCTTTTTTTATCCTGCTGATCTCGTTCTCCGGAACGGAGATCTTCACGACTACCTTATCGATTTTTACCAGCTCGATGGGAGCGGTGATCCCGATGGCCGATTGTCCGGGCTCAATATTTCTTCTGCCGATCATTCCTTCTTCCGGTGCGCGGAGGATGCAATTGTCGAGGTTGTTTCGGGTGATTTCCAGTTGTGACTCGGCCTGCTTCATATTGGTTTCCATTTCCACCCACCTGACTTCCGGGAGGCTGCCTTTTTCATGCACTTCCCTGAGCCGTTCATAGGCATCCTTAGCCTGCTGGTATTTTGCAAGCGCGGCGTTGTACATGTTCTGGTCGTTGCCGGCTTTCACCGTTGCCAGCACCTGTCCCTTTCTCACGTTGTCTCCTTCCTCTACCATCACCTTTTCCACAGTACCCGTTGTTTGAAAAGTAAGCGGGATGGTTTGAAGCGGTTCAATGGTCCCGCTGTAATGTAGGCTTGATTCACCCGGAAGATTCTTCACGGTTCCTGTTGTGATTCTTATGGCTGTATCCTTGGCCGGTGCTTTCCCGGTACCATTCCCGCTACAGGCTGTCAGGATGATCGCCATCCATACAAATGATTGTAATTTTCTCATACGCTGTTGTTACTTTTTTTTCATTAATACTGAACGATCAGTATGTACAGGTTTATTAAAAAAACATACTGAACGAATAGTATGTTATGGATCCTGAAAATTTTACAGGATATACCTGGTTTTTAATTTCATGCTTTTATCAGATTATAGTACTCGTTGAGCTGTCCATTGAAGGACTAGATTGACTTTTCAGCCGATTTATTATAGATCAGGTTGGCGGCAATACCGGCGGTAACCGAAAAAAGGTTCATTGCCATCC